>JACRCS010000508.1 GCA_016218905.1 Deltaproteobacteria bacterium | reverse complement strand
CGGGCAACGAGAGCTGCCTCTCCCGCCTCAACCGGCTCTACTTCAAGGTGGAGGACTGCCAGTCCGGTCCGACCACCCTCTCGAATGCCGTGACCGTCTACACGATCTCGAAAGATGGAACTTGGGTCGACAAGGAGACCGTGTCCCTCTCGGAAGATCCCGTGGGCGCTGCGAAGCCCCTCTTCTTCAGCAGCCAGAGGACCTCGGGAACGAATGGCTTGCCAGGCTTGCTGATCGCCGAGAGCAGCTCGTTCTTGCGGGGAGACGGAATCCTCAACTATCCCATAGGTCAGTCCGTCGACGTCCTCGCGGTCTATGAGGATCCCTACGATCCAACCGATCCCGGCACTACTCCGTTCCTGAGGCTGGGAACCACGGCCGCGCTCCCCGTCAGCACGACGGCACGTTGCCAGAAGCTCGTCAGCCTCTCGGTCCCGCTGCCCGTCTGCTTCCCCAACGCCATCACGTCGGGCGGCGGCGGCTCGTGGAACGGCAACTTCAGGGTCCATTGGGGCGACGTCGTCATCCGGGGCAGCGCCGACCCGAGCAACACGTCAAAGCGCATCGCGAAGAGCAGCTCGGCCGCGCTGAACGGCGCCCTCTACTCGGGCAGCGGCAACTCCGACCGGTTCTTCGATATCTACGTCGGCTACTCCGATCCCGCCGGGACGACGGGCGGCAGCTACGTGGGAGCCGCTTCCGCGTTCCAACCCCTCCAGTCCGCGGGGTACGGCAACTACTTCGGCAACATCTCCTATACCAAGATTACCGATATGATGGCCGAGCTCGACTACGACACGATGAAGAACCTCGCAAAGCAGCGGGCCGCCTACTGGTACACCCTCACAGGGACGACGACCATCCGCAACCCGGCGACGGGCCAGCAGGCGAGTCTCGAGACGGTGCTCCACCTCTCGGGGGGACCGGGGACACGAAACTCGTACTACGACGGTAAGTTCATCTTCGTCGACACGTTTGCCGCCTCCGACCCGGGGCCGACGATGAGCGGCGCCCAGCTCAACGCCGCTCTGGACGCGAGCCTCGTGAGCGCGCCGTACTTCACCCTGGGGAACATCTACACCGAAGGAATCATCTACATCGCAGGCTCGGTCGACTATCGGAGCGGCGGAGGCGGCGCCAATATCACCGTCAAAACGCCGCCCGAGTACGAGACCCGCTACGATCACAACACGGCGGGCGCCATCACGGAGGCTGACCTGCCGATCCGGTCCCGGCCGCCCCAGCCACAGCTGACGGTCAATCTGTCGGGGATCAACATCAACGGCGGCGTCTACATGAAGGGCGAGGCGCTCTTCTCCGGCAGCCCGAGGATCTTCGGCTCCCTCAGCGCCGAGCGCGGCTTCGGCGGCAACGGAACCCCGGAGATCTGGTACAACTACAACCTGAACGTCGACACGGCCGATACGGGGCTCTGCGTCGAGTGCTGTTCGGCAGAGCTCTCGCCCATGGCGACCGAGATCGACCTGGGGGCGACCGTTCAACTCACGGCGTTCTACACCTCGGGCGGACTCTCCTGGGGGAGCGAGGACCCCTCCATTGCCACGGTGACCGCGACCGGCTTGGTGCGGGGGGTCGCGGAAGGAACCACACGGATCAAGCTCGTCGACGGGAACAACTGCCCGGCCTGGACGACCATCACGGTGCTGCCGGCGTGCAACGGCTTCTCCGTGAGCCCAGCGAGCGCGACGGTCGCCTCCGGCGGCACGAAGACATTTCAGGTACTGAAGACCGGAGCCCAGGTCACCTGGACCGTCTCGGGTCCGGCGACGACGGTCTCGTCCACCGCCACGTCTATCACGCTCCGGGGCGATGTCGTCGCCGCTCCGGCGAACGTCACCGTGACGGCCCGGGACGTGAACACCGGCTGTACCGCCACGGCCACACTGACGGTCAACACCGCCAGCTGCACGCTCGCCATCACCCCCACAGCCGTGCACGTCACGAGGGGGAGCTCGACGATGCTGAGCGTCGCCACCACGAACCGAGGCAACGTGACCTGGAGCGCGGGCAGCGGTGGCGCGACCGTCACGAGCCCGGGGATCACGGCGACCGTTGCGGGCGGGATCGCAAGGACGTCGGTGGCCATCACGGCGGTGGACGACTTCTTCAGCGGCGGAACCTGCACCGACATCGCGACGGTCACCGTCGATTGTGCGATGCCGGCCACACAGACTGTCTCGGTGAACCACGGCGGCACTGTGACGCTGACAGCGACGGGGGGAGTCGGACCCTACAGCTGGGGTCCGTCCAGCAACGCCCACTTCGCCGACTACAGCCCCGCGCCCGGAAATGGGGCGAGCGCGACGGTGGCGGGACTCCAGAAGAACAAGTCCGCCACCTTCACCGTGACGGACAGCCAGGGCTGTAGGACGACCTTCACGGTGAACGTCGGGAACTAGTGTCCCGTGCGGTCAGCTCGTGCATCGCAACCAGCAGGACGAACGGCGGCGAATCAGCGCCGTTCGGCCAACGCAGGGGTTGAATAGCAGGAAGGAACTTCCCGAACGGGACACTAGGACCGACCAGTCCATTCACTCAGACCCGGGCGCCTTGGCGCCCGGGTCTCTTTTTGCCCTTGCGCGTCCTCCCTTTTTTGCTAGATTTGCCCAGCTTTTGAAAGATCGGGGGGGAAATGGGGAATCGCAGGGGGTTCGCGCTCGCCGCGGCCATGATGGTCCTGGCCGTGATCAGCGTCATGGGTACGGCCGGAATCGAATCCGCGACGCTGGAGATACAGCTCTCGGCGCGGGATCGAGATGCCCGCCAGGCCCTCTGCGTTGCGCAGGCCGCTCTGGAAGAAGCCCGCTCCTACGCCTCGCGCGGCTGGGGGAAGATCGTCCCCTCCGGAATCAATCAAGTCCGCGTCGCCAGTCTCTCTCCTCCCGGCCTCCCGTGGTCCGACAACCGGTACGCTGGCTTCACTCTGGTAGACCAGAGCGGCTCGTCGTTCACCGTCGTCTCCCACACGGACTCGCCTTCCCCGACGATCCACGTCAGCGGCGGAACGCCGGCCGAGGGTCGGTTCCTCCTCTTGCGCTCCGGCTTCCTCGGGACGTGGCAGGGCGGAAGCCTCGCCGTCGTCGACGACGGCTGGGCGCTCGCCTCCTCCGTCGATACCTGGGCGGGTTGGTTGCTCTGGAACGGCGCGGGACGGGCGTGGAGGGTCACGGGCTCGAGGACGCGCTTTGAGGTGGGCAAGCCCGGCCAGGTCCTCCTCGGGCTCTCCTCCGACCCCGGCCCGGGACCGTACGTTCTGTCACTCCACCCGTGGCTATCCGCCTTGGCTTCGGGCAAGGCATCGCTGGCCGGCGACTTCGACTCCCCCCGTACCCCCGAGAGATGGGACCGGGCCTTCACGGCGGACGGCATCACCCTCGGGTCCGCGTCCATTACGGCGACGTGGTCCGTGAGCGGGCAGTACGCCGACACCTATCGCCTCTCTACCGTCGCAACGGCCGGCCGGAGCAGCTGCCGCGCGTCCTTTCGGGTCTATCGGCCGGGGAGGACGGACCAGCAGGTCAGGGATTGGACCGTCGAATGAGCCGCAAGCGCGGGCTCACGCTCATCGAGGTCGTGGTGGCTCTCGCCCTCCTCGGGATCATCGCGGCGGTCGGAGTCCCGTACCTCCTCGCCGGTCTGCCGGTCCTGCGCGTAAACGCTGCAGTCCGCCAGGTGCTCGGCGACCTGCGGCTCGCCCGCACCCTCTCCATCGAGCGAGGACTCGACGTCCTCCTGTCGTTTGACGGTGCCGGGTCGCAGCGCTACCGCCTCGCCATCGACACGCACCCCGCGCACCCTGCCAACGATCACCAGATCACCCCACACGACGAGATCGTGAAGACCGTGGACCTCGCCGACCTCTCTTCGGGCATCGGGCTGTCGAGCTCCGATCCGGGCGCGCCGCCCGGCGGAGTGAGCTTCGCGAACGAGACCGCCATCTTCACACCCGACGGGAAGTCCTCCACGGGAAGCGTCTACCTTCAGCCGCTCGTAGACTGCGGCGTCCGAAACGACCGCGACCGCAAGGTGACCGTGGTGGGCGCGACCGGCAGAGCGAAGGCGTACGCCTGGGGAGGAGCGGGATGGGAGTGAACTGCGGGAAGGGGGCCAGCCTGATCGAAGTCCTCGTTGCGCTCGCCGTGTTCGCTGTCGGGATGGGTGCGTTCCTGCCTCTCCTGACGGCCTCGGCGAGGGCAGGACACGGCGCAACGGCGCGGAGCCAAGCCGTCGCCCGCGCGAAAGAGAAGGTCGACGAAATCGCCACCCTGCCGTTCGCTCACGCCGCCTCCCTGGGCTCCGGCGGTGAGGACCTGGGAGGCGGCTTTTCGCTCCAATGGACTCCGCTCTCCGCGCCCACGCTCCCCGGCGAGGAGGGCGACCTCGCCCGGCACCTGATCACCGTCCGGTGGGATCTCTCCGGGAGCTCCGGATCGGTCGAGCTGGTCAGCGCCCGGGGCCGGTACTGATGCGCGACCGCTCGCGGGGCTTCTCGCTCCCGGAACTCCTCGTCGCAACGGCGCTCGCGGGGATCTTGCTGGCGCTCTCCTATCAGATCCTCGTCGCGTTCCAGCGTAACTACTTGCTGGGAGACGATCTCGCCGAGGCCCGGCAGAACGGCCGCATCGCCTTCGAGGAGCTTGGCAGGGTCCTCTCCTCCGCCGGAGCAGGGGTCGATCTCGACCGCGGCCAGATGCGGATTCTCTCGGCCCACCCGTACCAGATCGTCTTCAATGCGGACCTGCGATCCGACCGCTCCGCTTTGGCCCCGGGCACCACGCGGGTTCCCGGAGCGCAAGCCCAGGATCCCTGGGACTTTATTCCCGGCACGTACACCGCTTCGTCGGCGGAGACGTACCGGTACACGCTGGACCGGACCGGCGACGGAAGGGTGACCCCCGCGGATCGAGCCTCCGGAGATCACTACACGCTCTATCGGGAGACCAATGGCGGGACGAACGAAGAGCTCGCCCAGCTCCTCGCCAATCCGCGCCTCGGAAGACCTCTCTTCCGCTACGAGGGCGATTTCGACGGAGACGGCAGCTCGGAGATGCTCGAACGCGTAGACCGTTCCACGAGCTCCCGCGTCGCCGCAGGCGCGAGCCTCGACTCGGTGATCCGCAGAATCGAGGTCGAAGTCATCACGGAGACCGCGGACCCGGATCTTCGCTGGCCCCACGACGGCGGGTACCGCCAGGTCTGCCTGGAGGGGCGGCTCGCCCTGCGGAACCTACCCTAAAGCGGAGTTCCAGGTTTCGAGTTGGACGGCTTCGTACTCGGCGGAAACCATCAGGCGAACGGCCCGGATGAGCTCGGAGCGCGTCAGTTTCCGGTCGTGAGCGAGACCCGAGAAGGCGTTCGCGAATTCCGGCATCTCCCCCTCCTGAAGGATTAGGAGCGAATCATAACCAGCATCATCTTGAAAGGTTCGGGGGCCCTCAGCGCGTGGGGGACACCCGCGGGCATCACGACGAGCTCCCCTGTTCGGACTTCGAGCTCGACGCCGCCAATCGTGACGAGGGCTCTACCGTCGACCACCTGGACGACGGCGTCGAAGGGAGCCGTATGTTCACTCAAGCCCTCCCCCGCGTCGAAGGAGAAGAGGGTGATCGTGCCGGTCTTCCGGTCGAGGAGGGTTTTACTTACAATGGCTCCATCCGCGTACTGGACGTGCTCCCTGATCCGAATCGGCCGGACCTGCTTCTCGTCTGGTTCCATGCTCCTCTCCCTGACGAAGGATGGTCACGCCTCCCGCAAAGGAATCTTCCCGATGGCAGAATTCGCGCTTTTACCCTCCCCGGTGGGCCTGCTGAAGATCGACGCGGACGGGGGAAGCGTCATCCGGGTCAGCTTCGCTGACGAGGAGTCCCCGCCGGATACGCCCCCGCGAGAGATCCTTGACAGAGCCCTCAGAGAGCTCCGCGAGTACTTCTCATGCGAACGGCGGGAGTTCGAACTTCCCCTCCGCCGGCCCGAGGCCACTCCCTTTCAGCACCGGGTCTGGGACGCCCTGCTCCGCATCCCCTTCGGGCAGACGCTCACCTACGGGGAGCTCGCGCGGGAGCTCGGCACGAGCCCGCGCGCCGTGGGAGGGGCCTGCGCCCGAAACGCGCTGCCGATTCTGATTCCCTGCCACCGCGTGGTGGCGAAGACCGGGCTCGGCGGCTTCAGCGGCGACTGGGAGACCGGCCTGGCGCTCCGCGTGAAGGCCGAGCTCCTGCGCCACGAAACGGCAGTGCTGGGCGGAAGCCGCGTGTAGTCGATTCGGCCTCAGAGGGACCAGCTCACCTCGTCGGCGTCGAAGACGGGCCCCTCCTTGCAGACGCGCAGGTAGGCTACCTTCGATCCCGGTACCACGCACCCCAGGCAAGCACCCACGCCGCAGGCCATGTGCGCCTCCAGCGAGACCTGGCAGGGCACCTCCGCCTCGCGGCAGAGCCGGGCGACCTCGGCGAGCATCGGCGTTGGACCGCACGCGAAGACGGTGTCCCCGCCTCCTTCCCGAGCGATCTCCCTCTCGAGGAGCCGCGTGACCAGGCCGGCTTCGCCCAGGGAGCCGTCTTCGGTGGCCAGGGAGAACGGAACCGAGAGGCACGCGAAGTCGTCGTGACAAAGGATATCCCGGTCGCGGCGGCCGCCCAGGAGCAACTTGGGCTGAACGCCCCGCTTCAGGAACGCCTCGGAAAGGAAGAGGAGCGGGGCCACGCCCACACCGCCTCCGACCAGCAGCGGGCGCTCGCCGGCCAGCCGAAAGCCCGTTCCCAAGGGCGCCAGCACGTCGAGCCGGTCGCCCACGTGCGCCCGGGCGAGCATCCGGGTGCCCGAGCCAACGGCCCGGAAGAGGATCTCGAACTCTCCGGACTCGGAGCCGAGAACCCGGTGGATGCTGAAGGGCCGCCGCAGGAGCGGATCGATCCCGTCGCTCACCTTCACCATGACAAACTGACCGGGCTCAGCCCGAAAGGGCCGCGCCGGCCGGAGGCGCAGGCGGAAGTACTCGCCGCCTAGGGCCTCTCTCTGGACCACCCACGCCCTGTCGTCCAGGGGCCCTGGGCGCGCCCCGGCGAGCCCGCTAGACACGATAGTACTCTTGCAGCGACTTCACTCCGAGCTCGGAGCGGCGAAGGCTCCGGATCGCCGAGACCGCCGCGCGAGCCCCTGCGATGGTGGTGAAGTAGGGGATCCGGTACTCGAGCGCGGCCCGCCGGATGTGGTAGGAAGCCGCAATCGCCTTCGCGCCCATCGTCGTGTTGATGAGGAGATCCGCTTCGCCGTTGACGATCGCGTCGACGACGTGGGGTCTCCCATCCTGGACCTTGTTGACGAGCCGGACCGGTACGCCCTCGTTCTGCAGGTACGCCGCGGTACCGCGAGTGGCGATGAGCCGGAAGCCCTGCTCCAAGAGCCTTCGCGCGATCTGGAGCGCCGCCGGCTTGTCGTCGTCCCGTACGGACAGGAAGACCGTCCCGGAGAGCGGCAGCCGGTTGCCCGCGGCGATCTGGCTCTTCGCGAAGGCGCTGCCGAAGTCCTCGTCGATTCCCATGACCTCGCCGGTGCTCTTCATCTCCGGTGAGAGGATCGTGTCTACCCCCGGGAACTTGACGAACGGGAAGACCGCCTCCTTGACGCAGATGTACCGCGGCACGACCTCCTCCGTGAACCCGATCTCCTCCAGGGTGCGGCCCGACATCACGCGGGCGGCGATCTTCGCCAGGGGGATTCCCGTGGCCTTCGAGACAAAGGGGACGGTGCGGCTGGCCCGGGGATTGACCTCGAGGACGTAGATGACCTCGTCCTGGACCGCGAACTGGACGTTCATGAGACCGACGACCTTGAGTCCCAGCGCGAGCGCGGTCGTGTGACGCCGGATCTCGTCGAGCACCTCTCTTCCGAGGCTGTAGGGCGGCAGGCTGCACGCCGAGTCCCCCGAGTGGATCCCCGCCTCCTCGATGTGCTCCATGATCCCGCCGATCACCACCCGTTTCCCGTCCGCGACGGCGTCCACGTCCACCTCGATCGCGTCGTTCAGGAACTTGTCGATCAGGATGGGACGCTCGGGGCTCGCCTGGATCGCGTTCGTCATGTAGGTACGCAGGCTCTTCTCGTCCTGCACGATCTCCATCGCTCGGCCGCCCAGAACGTAGGAGGGTCGGACCAGCACGGGGTACCCGATCGAAGCCGCGACGGCTTCCGCCTCGGCGAGGCTCCGCGCGATCCCGTTCTCGGGCTGCCGGAGCCCCAGCTCACGGAGCAGCTTCTGGAAGCGCTCCCGATCCTCCGCGACATCGATCGAATCCGGTGCGGTGCCGATGATGGGTACGCCGGCGGCCTCGAGCGCCTTCGTCAGGTTGAGCGGTGTCTGTCCGCCGAACTGGACGATGACGCCGTGGGGCTTCTCCTTCTCGACGATGTTGAGCACGTGCTCGAGCGTGAGGGGCTCGAAGTAGAGCCGGTCCGAGGTGTCGTAGTCGGTCGAGACCGTCTCGGGGTTACAGTTGACCATGATGGTCTCGTACCCGTCTTCCGCCAGCGCGAAGACCCCGTGCACGCAGCAGTAGTCGAACTCGATCCCTTGTCCGATCCGGTTCGGCCCGCCTCCCAGGATCATGATCTTCTTGCGGCCGGTGGGCTCGGCCTCGCACTCGGACTCATACGTCGAGTACAGGTACGGCGTCTTCGCCCGGACCTCGGCCCCGCACGTGTCCACGCGCTTGAAGACCGCACGGGTGCCGTCGTCCCTCCGCCAGCGGCGGACCTCCGCCTCGGGCACATCGCGGAGCTGCCCGAGGCGCGGGTCGGTGAAGCCCCACTCCTTGGCGTCCCGGAGCACCGCCGGGGGCAGTCGCCCGGACGCGCCGCGGTAGGTGCGGAGCTCCTCTT
>JACRCS010000507.1 GCA_016218905.1 Deltaproteobacteria bacterium | reverse complement strand
GGACCGAAACCCCGAGTACGACCTCAACCTCGCGGAGTCCGGAGGGCCACCTCGCGGGGGGTGTGCGGGGGGGATGCGGGCCGGTTGCGGGGGGTGTGCGGGGTGCGGAGAGCGGGCCTGGACCCGCTGCGGCAGCGGCTTCCCCCGATTCCGAGCCGAAACCAGCCGAAAACGCGCTGATACCCCCCGCGCGGAAAGCCCGGTCGTACACGCTGAAGCCGGTCGTACCCGAGGCCGGCGGCGGCAACGGTCATCGGCCGTTGCGCCTCCTGCGCTTCAACCTCCTCCGGCGTCCGGCGATCACCCTTTCGCGCGGCTCGGCCAGGAGCGCTCGCGTCCGGCCGGGGCCGGACGCGAGCCTCCCTGCCGGAGCCTGAGCGGCGCCGATCGGCGAGAACGGCGATCACGACGACGAGGACCTCGATGACGCGCCCGCGCTCCGGCTTCACGCTCCGCCAGATCCGCGCCGCCGAGAGGCGCAAGAAGGTCTGGCCCTTCACAGACCCTCTCAACCCCCGCGGCTTCGTCGTCCTGATGAGGGAGCACCTGGAAGCGCTGAAGGTCAGGGGCCACTCCGAGAGAACCGTCGGCGCCTGCGAGTGGACGGTCTCGGACTTCATCGTCTGGTGCCAGGAGAGAGACCTCATGAGGCCGCAGGACGTCACCCGCCCGATCCTCCAGCGCTACCAGCGCGTCCTCTTCTACGCCAGGAAAGAGGACGGATCGCCGCTCACGCTCGCGACCCAGCACCATCGCCTCGTCTACATCAAGCAGTTCTTCCTCTGGCTGACCAAGCAAAACTACCTCCTCTCAAACCCCGCCTCGGGCATCGAGCTGCCGAAGGTGGAGAAGCGGCTCCCCAAGCACGTCCTCACCGGCACCGAGGTCGAGAAGGTCCTCGCCCAGGCCGACCTCGGGAAGCTCACCGGCGTCAGGGACAGAGCGATCCTGGAGACCTTCTACTCGACCGGTGTCCGGCGAAGAGAGCTCGCGCGGATCAAGCTCGTCGACCTCGACATCGAGCGCGGGACGGTGATGGTCCGCCAGGGCAAAGGCCGCAAGGACCGGATGATCCCGATCGGCGAGAGGGCCATGGCCTGGATCGAGAAGTACGCCCGGGAGGTCAGGCCCGGCTACGCCGTCGAGCCCGACGACGGGACGCTCTTCCTGACCCACTTCGGCGAGCCGCTGTCGACCCACAACCTCAGCGCGCTCGTGGCGCGGTACGTCGATGCCTCCGGGATCGGCAAGAAGGGCGGGTGCCACCTCTTCCGCCACGCCATGGCGACGCTGATGCTCGAAGGCGGGGCCGACATCCGCTTCATCCAGCAGATGCTCGGGCACGTGAAGCTGACGACGACGGAGATCTACACGCAGGTCTCGATCAAGAAGCTCAAGGAGATCCACACCATGACGCACCCGGCGGCGCGGCTGGGGCCGCCGACCCTCGCCGTCCCGGCGCCCGACGTCGCCGGCGAAGGCCCGGCCGCGGGCGATCGAGAGAGAGACGCCCTCACCGCCGCCCTGGAGGCCGAAGGAGACGACGAAGGCGAGGGCGAGGGGGACGAGCAGGGCCGGGAAGGACGGCGCCATGAGGAGTCCTCTTGACGAAAAGATCACCGATAGCCGAGGATGAAGCCGTGAGGACGATCGACATCCAGGAGCTGGGCAAGGGGGGCGAGCTGATCGAGCGCCACGAGAGGGCTCTGGTCAGGCAGGGCGAGCGGATCGTGGCGATTCTCGAACCGCTCTCGGCGGTGGCACGTACACCCGACGAGCGCAGCCGCCGTTACGAGGATGCCGTAAGTCCGGTGGCCCACCGCCTGGACGAGCTGGGCGTGACGGAAGATGACGTCCAGCGTGACTTCGCCGCCTGGAAGAACAGTCGCCGCGGACGCTAACGTGCTGCTTTCGGCCGCGGCAGGCCGGGCAGCGCGAAGAGTCTTCGAAGGCGGATTCGACATCAAGGTCGTCACCACGGAAGCCACGCTGGCCGAGGTCGAGGAATATCTTCCGACGATCGCCGATCAGTACGGTTTGCCCGCGGCCCAGCTGACGCGCGTGCTGGCCGAGCTGAGCTTGATCGTCTACGGCCAGCCGGTTTACGAAACGGCTCTCCCGGAGGCCACGAAGCGAATCGGCGCGCGGGATCCAGACGACGCAGCGCTCCTGGCGCTCGCCCTCGTGCTGGGCTGTCCTGTCTGGACGAATGACCGAGACTTCGAGGATGTGGGCGTTTCGACCTACACGACGGCTCAGCTCCTCAAGACGCTCGCGAGCTGACGTGGCCCGGCCCCCAGCCCGACGCTTTGCCACCCCCCTCTCCGCAGCGCAGGTCCTCGGCTTGCTCTCGGCCCCCTGTCCGCCTCTTCCTTCAGCTGCCAGAATCCCCAGCGCATGAGCCGGGCCGCTGAATCGGGGCACGTCGGGCGCACGGGCGCGCTCGCGCCGCGAGCGCGCCTCGCGCTCCTGACGCCGGGCCTCCTGGCCCTCCTCGCCTTCATCTCCGTCGGGGCCGAGGCTTCCGTCCCGCGCGCGGCCGCGCCGCCGCGCGATCCGATCGCCTTCGCCTCTCTCGGCGAGCACGCG
>JACRCS010000501.1 GCA_016218905.1 Deltaproteobacteria bacterium | reverse complement strand
GTTCCGGAGCTCCAGGGACGCGGGGAAGAGCTTCATGATCCCCGACCTCCGCGCGCGGACCTTGGGGCCGCCCTCCCAGAGGAGGGTCGTTCCGGCCCCGGGGCCTTCGAAGATCTCCATCCGCACCTTCTCCGGCCTGGCGAAGAAGTACCGGGCCGCCAGGAGGTTCTCCCCTTCGGGCGTGATCGACCGCCCGTGATAGAGGCACGTGTACGACGAGATCCGCTGCCACCGGGCCAGGATCGCGGCGAAGACTTCATGCACGGAGCCGCCCGCCGCTTCGCGGGAGGCGGCGCGGGACATCGTGGGCGGAAGTAGGACCGAGGCGCAAAGGGCAAGTAGGAGGAGGAGAAGCGGGAACCGTCTGGGCATCGACACCCTCGGAGCGGGTACGCGCGAGATGCTTCAGGCTAAGCGCCCTTCGGGAAGGCTGTCAATAAGAGCGGCTATCAGTTTTCAGTGATCAGTGATCAGGAGCTCGAACCGATGACCGAGAACCGATGACCGAGAACCCGCGCGGTTGCCTCGCCCCCGAGGGGGAGGGATACTGCGGAGTGACGGACGCGCGAGGAGAGCCGATGAAGGTCGTCACCTGGAACGTCAACGGGATCCGTGCCCGGGAGGCGCAACTGCTCGCCTTCGTGCTGGAGGAGGAGCCCGACGTCGTCTGCCTGCAGGAGATCAAGGCGCGGCCCGACCAAATACCCGCCTCCCTGGTGGGCATGGAACGCTACTGGTGCGGCTGGCACGGCGCGGGCGGTTACTCCGGGGTGGCGCTCCTCGTGAGGCGCGAGCTCTCGCCCGTCGAGCCCAACGTCCTCCACCCGCCCTTCGACGTGGAGTGCCGGGTGGCCACGGTCGAGATCGGCGGCATCCTCTTTGCGTCGGTCTACGTGCCCAACGGCGGCAAGGACTTTCCCGCCAAAATGCGCTTCCTCGAGGGGATGGCGCGCTGGACGGCCGAGGTCCAGTCCACGGGCCGGCCTATCGTCCTCTGCGGAGACCTGAACGTCGCGCTGACCGACATGGACGTGCACCCGAGGGAGAAGAAGCCCGGGATCGTGGGGCAGCGGCCGGAGGAGCGCGTCGCCCTGCAACGAGTGATCGACCGCGGGCTCGTCGACGTCCTGCGAGCCCAGCACCCCGACGACGACCGGCTCTTCACCTGGTGGGCGCCGTGGCGAAACCTCCGGGAGCGGAACATCGGGTGGCGGATCGATTACATCCTCGCCAGCGACGGCCTCGCCGTCACGACGCAGAGCTGCGTGTCGAGGCGCGACTTCGGCACGAGCGACCACGCGCCGGTGGTGGCGGTGTTCGAGCGCTAGAGCGCCAGAACCTTCTTGCAGCTCTCTTCGCAGCGGCGGCACTCCTCGGCACAGACCCGGCAGTGCTCGTGCATGGCCGCGTGCTTCTCACACTCGGCTGCACAGATCCTGCAAGCAGCGGCGCATGCCTGGAGCTGAGCTCGGGTGAGTTCGGGGTCCCGTTCGGTCTGGACTGCGAGCAGTCGGCCGGTGGTCGCGCAGACCTCCGAGCAGTCCAGGTTGAGGCGAATGCAGCGAACGAGCTTCGAGAGCATCTCCGGCTCGCCCAAGCAGGCGTCCGCGCAGACGGTGCAGGTGTCGGCGCAGCGGAAGCACTCCTCGACGCACGAGACGATTGCGTCCAGGTCCTTCGCCGGTTTTCGCGGGTGCGTCTCGATCATCTTCCCCACGGTGCTCATGGCGTACCTCCTCTGCATGGAACGGGCTGCTCGGCATCGGCTCGGCTCGCGGACGTGCTCTCCAGGCGAGTCCGGCGGCCTGCGACGTTGGCGAGAGCCTACCGCGAGCCTCGCTGCACGCCAGCCGTCAATCGCCCCGGATCCAGCGGTTCGCCGACCAGGTGAGGCAGGCGCCGGCGAGGCCGGCGACGAACCAGAGAGGGTTCGCGGCCAGGGCCATCAAGAGTCCGTCGAGGAGCGAGATTCCCGCGATGAGGGCGGGAATGACAGGGAAGGCGAAGTCGCGGCGCTTCTCGTACCGGGCGACCGCGCTCAGGGTGAGGACGTAGGCGAACTGGGCGAGCCCTCCGAGCGCGGGCGCGAGCTCCACGGTCCCGGAGATCCCGGCCGAGCAGACGAGGAAGACGAGGAGGCGGCAGCCGGCCATGAGGAGGACGCTCCAGGCGTGGACGGCGTGGAGCCGGTCGTAGGCGACGATGGCGGCGACGAGGAGGAGCCCGGGCCCAAGCGCAGCCCGGTGGGGCAGAAGCGCGAGGAGGGCGAGCCCCAGGGTGAAGAGCCCGATGACGAGCGCTCCGGCCTCTCGGGGAGAGACGGCGCCGGAGGGCAGGGGACGGAAGGGCTTCGAGAGCCGATCGGCTTCCCGGTCCCAGAGGTCGTTCAGCGACATCCCGGCGGCGTAGAAGGCGGAGTGGGCCAGCGCGAGCAGCAGGAACGGGAAGGCCGCCGCTCCCGCCGGGCGGGCCAGCACCACCGCGGCCAGCACGTTCGTCCAGACCGTGGGGAGGTTGCTCACCCGGGCGAGGCTCAGGTAGCTCTTCAGGCACGGCTCCGGCAACGGCGCCTCAGTCCCGGAAGACGTGGTCCAGGAGGACGCCGAAGACGTCGGCGGCGTGGAGCTCGTCCGCCGGGAGGAGCTTCGGTTCGGTGGTCATCAGGAGGGGGCCCTCTTCGCACCGGTCGGTCACCCGGCCGTGGGAGCCCTTCACGAGGCCGGCGTCGAGGGGGATCACCTCCAGCGGGTAGCGAAAGCCGAGGGCCTTCTTGAGGAGGGTCGCCCCGATCTTGACCTTCGGGAAGCGCAGGCGGGGGTCGAGGAAGAGCTCGCACGGATCGCATAGGAGCGAAGAGGCCAAATTCCAGGTTTTCGGTTTTCGGTTCTCGGTTCTAGGTTCTACTGATAACCGATAACCGATAACCGACAACCGATAACCCGGTTCTATACACGACGTCGTAAATAGTTGCGCGTACCGGGTTGCCGTAGGGTGGGCGGTTCTCGCGCAGCGAGGTTCGCCCACGCGTGGGGCAACCCGCCTGCGGCGGAACGCCCCACCCTACGCTCTGATAACCGATAACCGACAACCCGGTTCTAGCCCCCGATCAGCTCCACGAGGCCGGGGATGTCCGGGTGCTCCAGGAAGGCGATCCGGCCGTGGAAGCCCTGGCGGGGGAAGCCTTCCAGGATGCGCCCTCCGGAGCGCTCGAACGCGGCGAGGGCCCCGTCCAGGTCGCCGACCCGGAAAGCGACGTGCTGGACCCCGCCGGGCGCGGGGCGGCAGACGCGGGGGTCCACGCCGGCGAGCTCCCGCTCGAAGGCGAGGAGTTCGACGCTCCCGCCCTCGAGGTGGAAGAAGAGGGCCCGAAAGCCGGCCTCGGGCGCCGCGGCGCCCTCCGG
>JACRCS010000514.1 GCA_016218905.1 Deltaproteobacteria bacterium | reverse complement strand
AGGCTGTAGGCGTCGAGCGGGTACAGAGTCAGGGGCCCCACGAGGGGGATCTCCTCGGGCCCGACCACCTCGTAGAGCTCCCCTTCGAAGCCCGGGGTGAAGGTGGCCACGAGGGCGAAGGGCTTCTCCACCCGCACCCACCCGGCCAGGTCGCGGCCCTTGGCCGACGGGCCCGGGGCCGCCGCCAGCACCGAGAGCTCGACCTTTCGGCCGTAGATCCCGCCGGCCTCGTTGACCTCGGCCAGATACGCCTCCAGCAGGGCGCGGACCGCCTCCCCCGCCGGGGCGCCGGGGCCTGCGGCCGGGAGAACCGTGCCGAGCCGGAGCGAGCCCTCCGTGACCCCCGGGTCGAGGGACTGCCCCAGGAGCTGCATGAACGCCACCAGGTCGTCGAGGTCCCGGGACGCCATCTCGTAGACCGGCATGGAGGGGTCCCCCGCGCCGCCCCCGGGATATACCCCGGACTCCATGTAGTCCTTGAGGGTCTCCACCGTGAAGGCCGGGTGCTCGACCCCGTTGGAGTGCACGTGGCCGTAAGACTTAGTCAGGTAGGGCCAGGTGACGTTGCTGGGGATCACGCCGCTCTCGGGGCGGCCCGTGCCGTCGTAGCCGTGGCAGCCGCTGCACGTGGAGGCCTCCTCCGGGATCTCGACGCTGTCCTCCCCGAAGTAGGCCACGATCGGCGTGCCCGACGGGCTGTGCCCCGTCATGTAGATCTGCCGGCCCCGCTCCTGCTCGGGCGTCAGGTCGCGGCCGACCGCGGGCCCGGCGGCCAGGAGAGCCCCGAGGAGGGCGGCGGCGAGGGTGCGGCGGCAGATCATTGGGGCGGGCTCCCGGCGTCGTTGGTAGCCCTGTCGACCGCGCGCACGAGGTCCGCCACGGTCGCGAGGGGCGGCGCCTTCATCCACAGGCCCGTCTTGAGGTTCCCGACGAGATAGATGCCCGGGTGGGATTCCAGGTCGTCGGTGTACTGGCCCAGCCGGTAGTTCACCCAGTCGACGTTCTCGGGCTTGCCGGTGAGAAAGAGCCAGCCCTCCCTCGGCCGGAACGCCCGGGCGTAGTCTCTCACCTTCTCGGCGTTGTCGCGTTTGGGATCGATGGTGAGGGACAGGAGGAGGACTTCGCGGCCGAGCCGCTCGCCGAGGGCCTTCTGAAGCTGCGAGAGCACGAGGTTCTGCCGGGGAGAAACGGTGGTGCAGTGCACGTAGAACCCGCTGAGGATCACCACCCGCCCCTCCAGGAGGTCGGAGTAGAAGCGGTGCTCCTTCCCGTTCTGATCCACGAGCTTGAGGTCCGTGAAGTACTTGCGCCACCCCTCGGCCCCTGCCCCCGGACCCGGGAGGCCTTCGGCCGCCGGCCCCGGTGAGACGCAGGCGAGCAGCAGGACGAAGGCGAGGAGCGCGCGGACTCTAGGCATCGTCGGACTCCGCTCAGGGACGCGCAACGGTTCCGGACCCCCCGGGCCGGAGCTCTTCCAGGAGCTCCTGGATCTGCTTGCTCGACGGGAAGCCGTTGAGGCGGATCCACTGCCCCTTCTTCGGATCTACGATGAAGACCGTGGGCGGGTGGTTCAGGATGTCGACGGCGTACATGTCGATCGACTTCAGAACCTTCGTCATGTTCTCTCGCGAGCCGGTGAGGAAGGTCCAGCCGGGCCGGGCCCGGAGCTTGACGGCGTGGGCCTTGAGCCGCGGGGGGATGTCGGTGACCGGGTCGATGCTCAGCGTCACGAGCCCCAGGTCCCGCCCGAGGCGGTGGGCGATCTTGTCCTGGAGCTTCTGAAAGATGCCGTCGAGCACCGGGCAGATGGTGGTGCAGGTGGTGTAGGTGAACGTGACCGCGGTGGCGCGGTCGCCGAGGAAGTCCGTGAGGAATCTGCCCTTCTTGCCGTTCTGGTCCACGAGCTCCAGGTCCGGGGGGTTCACCCGCACCACGCTGCGGGCCGCGGGGCGCGAGACCGCGGGGGTGAGGCAGAGGGAGGCCGCCAGGAGCGCCGAGGCCAGGGCTCGGTTGCAGTTCACGGCTGCGCTCCGGTCCCCTTCGCGGCAGCCGGGGTCGCCGCCGGCGTGGCCCGCAGGGACAGGAAGGGGAGCTGGCTCGGGAGGATTCCCAGGGAGGGGATGGCGAAGTAGACGTAGTACGCCCCGGCCCGGTCCACGTTGAGGGTCAGCTCGTAGGTGCCGTCCTCCAGGCGGGTCGCGTGCTTGCGCTGCTGCCAGTTGCCGGGGGGGCGGGTCACGAGGGTCAGGATCTCCTCGGCGCCCCCGCCGGGCGCGGCGCCGGCCGCCGGGCGCAGCCGGAACCGGACCGGGAAGGGAACGCCCAGCGTGAGGGTCTTCTCCTTGGTGAGGAACTCGATCTCGGGCGGCGCCGCAGCCCGCTCCTTCTCGAGGATCGGGTTCGTCTCGGCCGTGAACTCGAAGCAGTGATAGGTCCACGGCGCGTCGAGCAGGAACGCGAGGACGTAGCTCCCGGCCCGGGGCACCTTGAACTTGGCCGAGTACACGCCCTTCTCCGTCTCCCGAAGGCTCCGGTCGACGGCACGGACCGCGCGCGGCACCCGGCCGTAGGCCGAGTAGGCGCCCATGGGCGCCGTCATGCCCTCCATGAAGTAGAGTACGTTTGCGTCTGCGGGGCTCGCGGCCAGCAGGGTGTCGGACTCGCCGGTCAAGGCGATGGCGTCGGCGACGGCCGTATGGGGCGACTCCCCCGGAGCCCTCTGGCCGAAGGTGATCCGGGTGGCCCCGGGGGACTTGGGCTGGGCGAGCTCCGAGAGCTGGATCGCGCTCACCTCCTGGGTCCCCAGGGAGCGGACGTAGGCGAACCGCTCCGAGAAGACCACCTGGTGGGGCCGCTCCCCCACGGGGATCGTGTGGGCCACGGCGTTTCGCGACGCATCCACCACCGACACCGCGTGGGTCCTGACGTTGACCCCGACGCCCCAGCGGCCCCCGGGCGCGAAGCGCAGCGCCACCAGGCCGGGCTCGGCCCGGATGGTCGCCGTCACCTCGTTGCGCGCGCCGTCCACGACCGAGATCGTGCCGTCGGCCTCGCTGGCCACGTAGGCCGCCTTGGCGAGCGACGAGAAGCCCACCGCTGACGGCCGGCCGCCCACCGGCAGGTCACGGACCTTCTCCAGGCGCTGGGTATCCACGACCGACAGGGTCCCGGCGTCGCCGGTGGTGACGTAGAGGGTGCGGCTGTCGTCGGAGAAGGCCAGCTCGTGGTGGCCCGCGCCGGTCGCCACCCGCCCCACGACCTCTCGCCGGGCCGCGTCGATGGCGACCACCCCGCCCCCGGGTCCGTCGTCGCCTACCCACACGTACCTGCCGTCGGGCTGGCCGGCCACCCGGACCGGGGTATTCCCGACCTCGAGCTCCTTGACGACCTTGAAGGTCTGGAGCTCCACGGCCGCCACCTTGCCCGCCCGGGGCAGGGTGACGAAGAGCTCCTTGTCCCCCGCCGTGGCCGCCCAGTCCTCGCCCCGCTCCGACAGCCGCACCATGGCGTAGAGCTGGGTGATCCCGGTGACGCCGAGGATCGGGTCCACCACCGAGATCGTATGGTCGTTGTTGAGGATCAGGATGAAGAACTTGTTGAGGTCCACGTCGGCCTGGAAGTTGAGACTCCCCTGCAGGTGGAGGCCGATGCGGTCCTTGCAGGTGAGCTCCGCGCCCGAGGCGCCGCCCGGCTTTCGGTACAGGTCGACCCAGGCCGCGGGCCGAAGCGGGGTCACGGGGCCTCCCGAGGTGGCGTCGGTCACCCGAAACGCCACCTCCGCCACGTCGCCCTCCCGCAGGGGGGCCTTGTCCTCCGCGTCGCGGAGCGGCATGTCCAGGGTGAACTGCACCCGCAGGCCCTTGTCGCTGAATTCGCCCCCGACCGGGGGCGCAGGCCCCTCGGCTCGGGCCGCGGGGGCAACCCCCAGGAGGGAGACGATCAAGGAGAGGGCGAGCAGGCGTCGAGACAAGCGGTGCCTCCGGATTCCGCCGCACAGCCAGTCTGCGCGACGCAGTTGCGTCGTAGGTCGAGGGTCGGCAGCTGAGGGTGCCACAGGTGGCCGCCCTCCGCAAATCCTGGCGCCTGCGGCGCGGGCGATGCCCCGTTCTCGCGCGTGCGCTTCACGGGGTACCGGGCACATCCAGCCCATAAAGAGAGGGTGCGGCGTAGGCCCCGCCGCTACCTCTCTCACAGCATGAATTGGCCGGTTGGGCTTACTCCACCCGGAAGAGACCCCACTGGCCGTTATCGAACTTGACCGGGTTGCAGTCGCGGAACAGGTAGTCGCCGGTCACGCCGAACTTGCCGCCGGCCCCGTTGGCCGGGACCACCTCGTAGTGACTCGACGCGCCCACGCCTTCCTGGCTTCCCCGCCAGAAGCTCTTGGGGTTGTGGCCAATGGCGAGGGAGTCGGCGGCGTGGGGCTCCCGCTCCCAAACGTGCCCGTGCAGGGCAAAGACGCCGTTTCGAGCGTGGCCCGCAGGCTCGAGAATGCGGAAGCGCACCGCTTCGCCGGCCCTGGCCTTGAACACCGGGGTGGCAGGGTCGGCGCCGCCCACCTCGCTGTTGGAGAGCACGTTGGAGAAGTCGAAGGCGTCCGTGGCCTCACCGGTCAGAGATGGCTCGTAGCCCATGCGGAACCACATGGGCTCGGTGCCGTAGTTGTAGGCCTTGTGCCCCGTGTCCTCAGGTTCCTGCTCCGCCAGGGCGCTGACGAGGACGCCGCCGTTCTTGTCGCGCAGGTTGACGTCGGTCTGGGAGATGAGGGCGAAGTCGCGGAACAGGAAGGCGCCGTCCGCCTTGTTCCGCACCGTGACCGAGGCCCGGCTGCGTCGGTCGGGGGTGGCCGGATTCCGGTCGTGGTCCACCAGGTCCTCCACCCAGGTGGACCCGGCCGGCTCGATCACCAGGGCGCCAATGGCCCCCTTGCCCGCGTGCTTGATGGGGTCGGACGACGTGAGGTTCACCCCGCCCCACTCGGCCGGCGTCGCCACCAGGTTGACCGACCCGTCGGCGTTCGTGGTGGTGGAGATGTCGCCCGCGTACCAGCGGTAGAGCCGCGTGGCACCGGGGCCGGCTGTCTGCGTTCCGGCGTTCCTTCCCACGTTGGAGCCGTCGCACCGGGTGACGTCGTAGGCCACGAGCTGCGTGTGGAGGCCGACGCTGGACGAGGGCTTGACCTGGTTGTTATTGAAGTGGTTCACCAGCAACGGCAGCGTGTTGAACCCGTCGAGGTCCGGCATGGCTGTCGGCAGCTTGTTGCGCAGGGTCACTTCCACGCACTCGCCGGCGGCCGCGCGGAGCACCAGGGGCTCGATGGGGGCGTCGGGCAGGAGCTTGCCCGCCGCATTGAGGTCCTTCGTCTCCACGAAGAGGATGCCGGTCGGGTCGTTCAGGGGCCCTACGCCCAGGGGGTCGTTGCTCCGGTAGTTGTAGGTGAGCGTGCCGCCGGGCAGGACGTTCTTCGCCAGCACCGCCGACACGTCGTACCTCCGCACCGGGGCGGTGATGGGGCAGAACTCACGGAACTGGGCCCGGTTCTTGATGGTCTTGCCGGCCGCCGTGATGGGGTTGTTCGGCAGCGGCTGGAGGTCGGACCTCAGGGAATTGTAGGTACGCAGCAGCCCCCAGGAGCCGTTCCAGGCGCCGTCGGTGGACGAATTCATCTTGTACAGGTGGTCGGCCCGCGAGCCGAGGCTGGTCGCCGACAGGTTCATGGGAGCGCGGAACTGGAATTGCTCCGAGATTCCCATGGCCTGGGTGTTGCGGTACCCGGAGCTCGGGCTCGCGTACTCCTGGAGCCACTTGATGCCGTGCACCGTGGCGTTGTGGGTCTCCTCGGTGGCGCCCACCTGGATCCTCAGGTTGAACTTGTCGCCGTTGTATGCGCGAAGGAGCGGGGTGAAGGGGTCGGTGCCGGCCACGTCGGGTGTGAGCGGCGGGTACACCGCGGGCTGCACGTTCATGAGTGGGTCGGCCCGGGGCACCAGCGACGAGAACGCGTAGGACAGGTCGCCCCCCGTGCCGGGGGCCTGGGTGTTGGTGGCCGGGTTGCGCACCCGCAGGGCCAAGGGCTCGTTTCGGTAGTTCACCACGTAGGTCCCGACGTCCGATGCCGAGATCGCCTCGGGCCGGAGGAACGGACCCGGCTCCACCAGGAAGGGCAGGCCGGGCTCAAGCCGGTCGGGAGGGTTGATCGGGTTCCCGGCTGCGTCATAGGCGAGCTGGAAGTCGGCGAACTCGAAGTACGCCTCGCGGTAGCTGTCGTTGCCGTTGATGATGTCGGCGCGCCAGCTGGTGGGGCCGCCGTCGCCCCCGGGGGTCGTGCTGCGGGTGCCGAGGGGGGCGCCGGTCACCGGGTCATAGCCCAGTTGCTCGCCGGTTTCGTTCATCACCCAGCGCGCGCCGGTGGGCTCGGCCAGCACGGTCGAATACAGGCCGACCTGCTGGTGGCTGGACGGACCGTACTGGTCGT
>JACRCS010000513.1 GCA_016218905.1 Deltaproteobacteria bacterium | reverse complement strand
TCGAGCCGTTCGACGTCTTCCTCCTTCCGTTCCGGCGCACGCCCCTGACGGAGGCCGCGAACCCCGTCAAGGCGTACGAGATCATGGCGACGGGGCGCCCGCTCGTCTCGGTGCCGCTCCCGGAGCTCGAGCCGTTCGGCGACCTCATCCGTTTCGGGAGCGACCCGGTCGAGTTCGAACGCCGGATCGACGAGGCGCTTCGAGAGGACGACGAGGGGATCGTGAATCGGCGACGCGACTTCGCCCGGCGAAACTCCTGGGATGCGCGTGCGGCCGAGCTCGAGCGGCTGGTCGCTTCTCTCGGTAGCTCCAGTGCGGCCGGCCCGGCTCGCCCGAAGGAGGGCGCGTGAGCTCGAGCGGGAATGGGAAGCCTCCGGAAGGCCTCGAGGATCGGCTCGCCGAGCTCGAAGCCTCCAGAGCCCTCGTGGGCCGGAGCCGGAGTCGTTTCCGGGCTCTCCGCCTGCGCCTCCGGCAACGCGAGGTGCAGCTGGCCGCGCTGACGGGACGCGAGAGCGAGCTGCGGCGCGAGGCGGAGAAGCGGAGGCGGGCGCGGATGGCGGCCCGGCAGGGGAGCGCGGCGCCGGAAGGGACCTCGCCCGTCGAGCCCGATGCAAGGCTCCAGGCCATGGCGGCAGCCTCGGCGTCCCAGGCGGAGACCATCGCCGCCCTCACGCGCGAGCGTGACGACCTGCGGGCCGAGCTTCGGAAGATCCACACGTCGAAGCTCTGGCGACTGGGCGCGGCGTACTGGAGCCTTCTTCGGGCGGTCGGCCTCGCGAAACCGCTGCCCCGGCCACGGCCCGCCGTCGCCACTCTGGCCACGACGGAGGGCGCGGTTCTCCCCGAGGTCCCGGTGTCGGCTTCCGCGGCCGATGCCGTCGCCGATGCGGCAGCCCATGCCGTCGCCAAAGCCGCCGCCGTCATCGCGTCCCGAGGCGAAGCCGATGGCCATGCTCTTCCCGGCGGCGCGGCGTTCGACGTCGTCTGCTTCTCGATCATCGAGTGGGACTTCCGCTTCCAGCGTCCGCAGCAGCTCCTGAGCCGGCTCGCCGATCGCGGACACCGCGTCTTCTACGTGAGCCAGGACTTCAGGCCCGAGGGGCCGGCCGTCCTCCTCCGGAAGATCCGGCCGAACGTCTGGGAGGCCTCGCTTCGTGGGCCCCGGAAGAACGTCTATCGGGAGGACCTCGCGCCCTCCGAGGTCGAGGCGCTCTTCGAGTCTCTCGACGCCCTTCGGCGCGACGAAGGGCTCGGGGCGGCGGTCTCCCTCGTTCAGCTGCCGTTCTGGGCGCCCCTCGTCGAGGAGGCGCGCTCCCGCCTGTCGTGGCCGGTCGTCTACGACTGCATGGACTTCCACGCGGGCTTCTCGACGAACGAGACCGCGATGCTCGCGCGGGCGCGGCAGCTCCTCATGGATGCCGACCTCGTCGTCGTGTCTTCCCGCTTCCTCGAGAACGAGGCCGCGCCGCTTGCCCGCCGCGTCGTGAGGATCCCGAACGCCTGCGACTTCGACCACTTCGCCGCCATCCCGGCTCCGACGCCAAAGCCGGCCCCCGTCGTCGGCTACTACGGCGCCATCGCGGACTGGTTCGATTCCGACCTCGTCGCGGACCTCGCGGAACGGCGACCGGACTGGCACTTCCTCCTCGTCGGCTCGACCTACACCGCCGACATGTCGCGGCTCTCGGCGCTTCCGAACGTCGAGACGCCCGGCGAGGTTCCGTACGCCGAGCTCCCCCGGTGGATCGAGAGGATGGACGTCCTCCACATCCCGTTCCGGCGGACGCCCCTGACCGAGGCCACGAACCCGGTGAAGGCCTACGAGATCCTGGCGGCGGGCCGGCCGCTGGTCGCGGTTCCTCTCCCCGAGGTCGTCGCCCTCGGCGACCTCGTGCGCCTCGCCGCGACGCCCGAGGAGATGGAGCGAGAGGTCCTCGAGGCGCTCGCCGGCGACACGCAGGAGGCGCGCGAGCGAAGGCGGGAGTTCGCCCGCGGGCAGACGTGGGCGCATCGCATCGAGGCGCTCGTTCCGTCCGTCGAGGAGGCCTTCCCGAGGGTCTCGGTCGTCGTCGTCACCTGGAACAACCGCGAGTGGAACGCACGTTGCCTCGCGAGCCTCAGGGAACGGAACGAATGGCCCAACCTCGAGGTGATCGTCGTCGACAACGCCTCGGTCGACGGCTCGCCCTAGCTGCTCAGGGAGGAGGCGGCCCGGGACAGGCGGATCCGCCTCGTCCTCAACGACCGGAACGCCGGCTTCGCGGCCGCCAACAACCAGGGGCTCGCTCTGGCGACCGGGGACGCCCTCGTCCTCCTCAACAACGACACCGCGATGACACGGGGCGCCCTCGCCTCGCTGGTGCGCCACCTCCGGGCGGATTCCACGGTCGGTCTCCTCGGGCCCTCCACGAACGAGATCGCGAACGAGGGGAAGGTCGCCGTCGGCTATTCCTCGCTGGACGAGCTCCCGGCCTGGGCCGCCGCATTCGTGCGGGAGCACGACGGCGGTCTCCTCGAGACGACGATGCTCGCGATGTTCTGCATCGCGATGACGCGTGAGACCTGGTCACGGACGGGCCCTCTCGACGAGCGGTTCGAGGTCGGCATGTTCGAGGACGACGACTACTCGCGGCGAGTGAAGGACCTCGGGCTGCGGACGGTCTGCGCCCGCGACGCCTTCGTCCACCACGCCGGGCGGGCGTCGTTCGGCGCCCTCAGCGATGCCCGCTACCTCGACATCTTCAACCAGAACAAGGCCCGCTACGAGCTGAAGTGGGGTCTCTGGCTACCGCACGTCGCGCCCGAGGCGATGAAGATGGTCCCGGCCTTCCGGCGCGAGCACGCCTTCAGGATGGAGCAGGCGGGTGCTGATCCCTCGCGCGTCGTCGTCTTCCTTCCGACGATCGGCTGGAACATCGCTCTCATCCAGCGACCGCATCACCTCGCGCGGGGGCTGGCCCGAAGCGGGTACTTCGTCCTCTTCGACTGCTCGAACAGCGCGGCCGAGAGCTTCGGCGGCTTTCTGGAGGTCGAGAAGAACATCCTCCTCTTCAGGGGGCCGGTCGAGATCCTCACCGAGCTCGCCTCCCCGATCCTCTGGACGCTGCCATACAACGCCGGGCTCGTCGACAGCTGGCCGACCCGGCGGATCGTCTACGACTGCATCGACGACCTCGCGGTCTTCCCCTACAACCAGGAGGTCCTCCGGGGCCATCACGG
>JACRCS010000512.1 GCA_016218905.1 Deltaproteobacteria bacterium | reverse complement strand
GGCAATCTGCCGCCGGGCGCCCATCCTACCCGGTGAAATTTTCTGAAGACTTCACCGGGAAGATTGCCGTCATCATTGAAGTTGTAAAAGAACACGAGGTCGCTCTTTAGATCAGTTGCAAGCGTCTGTAACGTGCACAGGGCCATTGCCCATGCCTCCTCGACGGTGGTCGCATCGATTCGAGGAGAAAGACCGATTTCGCTCCATCCCCCTTCTAATAATCCCACACCCAAGACACGCGGACTAAAAACGGAGGGGATGAGACGGGCGGCCGTTCTCAGCGATTCTTGGATCCACCCCTTCGCAAAAAGGGACAAATCAAAACGGCACTCAAACAAAGGCAACAAGAGGATCGGAGCCCTTTCCTGGAACACCACGATACTCCGCAGGTCAAAGCCGTCCACACCCGATTCCTGCAAGAGAGAAAGGAGAGGGGCCGTGCTGGAAGGCTCTGGAAAGAGCCGTCGCAGGTCCTCGGCCGGCACTCCGTCCAACCGGGATACGCACGTGCAGGTGAGGTCCTTCACACGTGCCGACTCAAGCGGGCGATGGAAAGCCACCTCTTCTCTTGCGGAAACGCTCGTACCCACGACGCCTGGTCGGCGTCTCGCGAAAGTTGACGGAGAGCCTTTCCCGAAAGGCTTACCGGGAACGCAAGACCGTCGTCGTCCCTCACACCGGGATCGACGGTGATGTGCCGCGGATCCACGAAATGAAATGCGCATCCCAAGGCCTTCACGACCGCTTCCTTGATCGACCAGAGGAGCGCTGCGGCGCTTCCCAGGTCTCCACCCGCCGCGCTCAAGGCATGCGCAAGCTCTTCTCCATGGAAGACCCGGTGAAACGGGTAGGTCCCAGGAAATTCATCGCTTCCCGCAACGTCGATGCCGACCTCAGACTCGGCTCCGCAGAGAGCGGCCCAGAGGTTTCCTCCGCCCTCGCTGAAGGAGATGGTCGGACCCCGGTATTCACCGCACCGGAGATGGGGCTGCCCCAGCGCATCGCGGACGATCTGAAGCGGGAGTGCGGCGCTGTTGGAGAAACGGGGGCATTCCCCAGGAAGAGCGTCGTTTGCCCGCAAGTGGTCCCAGAGGAGGGTGACGAGCCGACGCTGGCTTTCCGTCCGGCTGGGCCCGCGTCCGTTCGAGCCTGGGGAGATTCCTGGCATGGAAGCAAAGAGGACGGCGCCCCCCCAGGGAACGAGGCGCGCGGTTCGAACGACGACTTCCTGAGGATCCTGTTCTGAGGCCGAAGCCATCGGTTCGAGTTGTGTCACGGCGAAACCCACTGCAGGCGCATCGCACGAACCTGCATGATCGTGTGACCACGGTCGTCGACTCCCCGAGCGTCCCAGGTGAGAGAGTCCGTGTCCTCTGCCCGCAGGCGTGCCTCCAGGGTGATCGGTTCGCCCGGCCGGCATAGGCGAAGAAACCGCATCTCACCGATCTCTGCGGGCAGCATCGAACGGCGGTCCTGCGGGTCCACGGCCAGGCCGTGGAAGCCGGCGAGCTGCAGCAGGGCCTCGAACAGGTAGGGAGAGTATTGGTAGCGGGCGTCGCGCAGGTGCGCGAAGTCATGGGTCTCCCGGTAGATGGTTTGGCCCCGCATCACCCCCGGACCGGCACCGTCCAGGACGTCCAGCACGCGATATCTGCCGTCGAGGCCGGAGCGGTCTTCGTACCACTGGAGCACTCTTTCGTGACTCACGGGCGGAGTCTGCAGTTCGTCCGGACGGACGGGGAAATCCCGGAACCCCTCGGCGAGCTCTGCACGCCCGCCACCGAGGAGCACCCGCGCCGTGCAGTGCAGGAGGAAGCGGTCGGCCAGCCGCCCGGTGGGCGAGAACTCTTGTACGGATAGGGAGGCCTCGCACACGACCTCCCGAGGGTCGGCGCCGACTCGGCGGCAGGAGATTCTAGAAGACCGCGGAACCTCGGGGGCACAGGAGATCCTGTCCAGGAATCGCACCTGGCGCACGCCCCAGATCTGGAGGTGGGGGTAGAGAATGCGAGCGGCTTCCAGGAAGGTCTCGAGCATCATGGCGGCGGAGACCAGGGGATGGGCGAGAGACGTGAGGGGCCGGTGATCCGCGAGCCAGAGGTCGTCCTGCCCGGAAAAGGTTCTGGAGGCCTCCACGTGCTCTCGGCGGAGGTCCAGGCAAGAGACGCCGTCGATCATGGGGAAGTCCCGGGCGCTGAAGGCCACCGGGCCGCCGTCGAGGTGTCCGCGGGGCGCAGGTCGGCCGAAATCGCCGAGCGGTGCCGCCTTCAGGTCGGGCAGGGTTCTGAGGAACAGGACCCAGTTGTCGTCGGCCGGGGCGACGAAGAGCTCTCGGCAGAACAGGCCGGCAAGCTCTTGGACGTGGATGTAGCCCACGCCTCGGCGCCGGAGCACGGCCCGAACCTCCGGGTCCTCGGCCATGCCCGCGCCCTCGACCGGGGGCAGCATCAATGTCTTGAAGTGGATGGCGTCGTTCTTGCCGCGTAGGTGTCGAAGAAGCGCCGACATCATGCGGTTGCCGGCAGCGTAGTTGGTCTGGCCAGGGTTTCCCTGGACGGCCACCACGGAGGAAAGGCCCACGAAGAAACGCAAGCCCGCCCCCTCGGCCGCCGAGAACAGATTCCAGGCGCCCAGGAGCTTGGCGTCTGCGACGAGGGAGAAATCCTCCGGAGTCATGCCGTCGAGAAGACCGTCACGAAGGACGCCGGCCCCGTGCACGATGCCGTCGATCCGGCCAAAGCGTCGGGCCACCTCGCCCAAGGCACCACGAACCGCCTCGGGATCGGTTACGTCGCAGGGCAGGTAGGTGGCCTCGATTCCTGAGGCCCGCAGATCCGCCAGGGTCTGGGCGATCTCCCGGGCTCGAGAAGGGTCAGGCGCAGGTGCAGAAGACGAAGGCCCGGGGTGCCGCTTCTGGGGCTCGGCGCATGGATCGAGCGGCGTCCTGCCAAGAAAGACCAGACGGGGCCCGAAGGGCAACAAACCGCGTGCCAGGTGAGCGCCGATCCCCGTGGCGCCTCCGGACAGGACGACCACGTCTCCGGGGTTCAATTCCAGACTGGGTGGATTGCCGAAGACCGCGGGGGCCAGGTGCGCCCGCGAGGTAAAGGCCTTGCCGTCGCGATAAACGAGCTCCACCGCGGCGCAGCCCCTGTCCAGAGCGGCGCGCAGTGCCAGGGACAGATCGGTGCCCCGGTCGATTTCCAGCGTGCGAAACTGGATCGAGGGCTGTTCCTGGGCGGCGCTCAGAAAGAGCCCGAGCAGGCCTTCTGCCAGCAGCCGGCCCGGAGAGTCGGGCTCTTCACAGGAATGAAGCAGGACGACGAACTTCACGCGTGGCGATGGGAGAAAGGCCTTCAGGAGTTGAAAGAGCCCCGTGAGCAGCCGCGAAACATCGGCCATGCCGGCCAACCGTTGCGACCCACCTCGGGGCAAGGTGATGACGAGTCCCGCGCGGGGGGCGAGGCCCGAGATCTTCTCGGAGAGCCTGGCGACTCCCGCGGCGGTCCAGAGGTCGCGGCCCTCTTCGCCGGGCCCCGCGTGCTCCGACAGGTAGGGAATGGGAACCGTGTCGACGCCGTGCCCTTGGCGGAGCAGGTCTCCCGCGCTCCTGGCCAGCGCGTCGTCCTGGTCCGGCGAGAGGAGGAGGACTGTCTCGCCGGGGCTTAACTCCAAGGGCGCCGAGGCGCCCGGTTCCGCCGGGGCGAGGGTGAAGACGAGTCGCCTCAGAGGCGCCTCCTCCGCTGAGGGCTCAGCGACCTCGGCCGGAGCCGCACCGGGCTCGGCCGCCCTGGCGGCGGGCCCCTCGCCGGGGCCTTCCTGCCGGCCGACGATCTCGGAGATCCTCTCGGCAATGTCTCGTACCGTACGGACCTCGATGAAATCCTCCAATTCGATCGTGATCCCGAATTGGCGTTCCGCCGCATCCATGATGATGGGCAGACGGCTGGAGCGGATGGAGAGGTCCCTCCTGAGATCCATATCGGGCTTGATCTCGTCCCGATTGTATCCGGTAGCCTCCATGATGATTCGAATCAGCCTCTCCATATGCTCTTGGTGCTCGGACACCTCGCCGAGGGGAGGTTCGGCCTGTTCCCGAATCGCCGGGGTGGGATCGGGAGGCGGCGATGCCAGCCTTCCGGGAGCGGGCGTCGCCTGGCGTTCGGGGGGACCAGAACCTGCGAGCGTGGATTGGATGACGGATGCCAGATCACCTTCCCGGACTTCAGGATCGAGCTCACTGCGGACGGCGTCCAGGATGTTGGGCATCACGAAGTGGCCGAACGTCTCCATCACGAATCGGGTGATTTCCCTTTGAATGATCCTTTCCACCGAAGGGGAGCCCATAAGCCCAGATTTCGCCGGTGGTGACGCGGGTGCCTGGGCGACGGTGCGAGATTCGGGGGCCTTTCGGAAAGCAGGGACGGAAATGAACCTCGGTTCTCCTTCAACCTTCAGATGCCCTTGAGCGAAGAGCCGAGCCAGGGCGGTCCTGTAGGTCAGGACCTCAGCAGAGGGAAGGCATGTCTGGAGGGCTGCCGGTTCGGGAAGCGTGTCCGTGATGAGATCGCTCAAGGTATCGCCGGGGCCCACCTCCACGAAGAGCCGGACTCCGAAGTCACTCCAAAGGGCCTGGATGTTGCTCATCCAGTGGACCGTAGACTCCAGGTGGGCCATCAGAATGCGCCTGATCGTACTGGGATCCGATGGATAGGGCGCCATGGTCGTGTTGGAGAGGACCGGGATCTGAGGGGAATGAAAGGGGATCGAGGCAACGTACGCCTCGAGCTCATCGTGGATGACCCTCATGATCGGGGAGTGGAAGGCCATGCTGACCCTCAAGAGGGTGGACCGGTATCCCCTCTCTTTCAGCCGGTCACCCAGCGTCTTCATCGCGTCGGTGGTACCACTCAGGACGACCTGCTTCGGAGAATTGATGTTGCCGATGTGGACATCTTCCCGTCCCTGGATCATCTCTTTCAGCAGTTCCAGGGGGGCGTCGGTGGCCGCCATGATGCCCGGGTCCCCGTGCAGGGCAGCGGCGTTGTCCATGCAGAGAGCCCGCTTGTTCACAATTCGAAACCCGTCCTCCAGGGAATAGACGCCGGCCAGGCACAAGGCCGTCAGCTCGCCCAGACTGTGGCCGGCCATGGCCACAGGACGAATGCCAAGGGTGAGGAGGTATCGACCCATGGCGTGTTCCATGGTGAACAGGGCAGGTTGCTGCCACCGGGTCTTCTGCAGATTCTCCTCTCGATCATGAAACAACAGGTGAAGGAGGTCGAAGTCCGCGGCAGCAGCCGCGCGATCCATCCACTCCTTGATGACGGGAAAGGACTCGTAGAGCTCCCGACCCATTCCTGCGTACTGTGAGCCCTGTCCGGGAAATACCAAGGCGAGCGGCGAGGCGGGCACATCCTCGCGGCCGACGTAGACCCCCTGCTGCGCGAGGGACCGCAACGCCTTCGGTGAAACGAGGCTGGCGTCGGCAAGAGAGGCTGCCCTCTCGATGACGGGGAGCGCCTCCTGTTCGGAGGGTGACACAACGGCCATCCGGCAGCTGCGGCCGTCCAGTTCGGTCCGGAAGAAGGACACGCCCGGGAGCGCGGGAGTGTTCCGATCAAATTCTCCCGCGAGACGGGGCCTGCCGCCGGGGGAGACCAGGATCGTACCTGCTTCATCCATGGCCTGCTCGACCTGCACCACGTAGTTGGAACCTCCAAATCCGAAGGCGTTGACCTGAAGCCTTCTCGGCTGGCTGTCCCTGCCCCTCCAATCGAGCGGCTCCGGGGCGACGAGGAGCCCCGATCCCTCCAGGTCGAAGGCCGGGTCTGGATGGCTGCAATTGAGGGTGGGAGGGAAGACCCCCGCCTTCATGGCCATGACGCCTCGAATGAGGTTGTTGAGGCCCGAGGCGCCCAGGGTGTGTCCGATCTGGGACTTGAAGGACGTAAGTACCGTGCGCTTGGTGGAAGGGAAGAGGGTCTTGAGGGCACGGACCTCCTCCACGTCCCCTTGTCGGGTGCTCGTGGCATGGCACTCCACCAGATCCACGGCGTCGGCCCCATAGGGTGTCTCTCGAAACGAGGCGCGGATCGCCATCTCTTGCGTGACGCTGGAGGACTCCACCATGCCCAGGTGGTTGTTGCTCGCTCCCATGCCGGTGATGACGGCGTGGACGAGCGCTCCTCGAGCGCGGGCCACGCTTTCCCGCTCGATGACGATCATGCCCCCGCCTTCGCCGAGGACCATCCCGTCTCTCTCGGCGTCGAAGGGTCGGGAGGTTTCGTGCGGGGGCCTTTCCTGCCCGGACAACCCGAAGAGTGCGCCCAGG
>JACRCS010000500.1 GCA_016218905.1 Deltaproteobacteria bacterium | reverse complement strand
TGAAGAACGCAATCGCCCCCTGGAGCTGCTCGGCCTGGCTCGCCAGCTCCTCCGACGTCGAGCTCATCTCCTCGGACGCCGACGCGTTCTGCTGGATCACCTGGTCGAGCTGCTGGATCGCCTTGTTGATCTGCGCCGCCCCGCTGTCCTGCTCGCGGCTCGCCGCCGTGATCTCCTGCACAAGCTCCGCGGTCTTCTGCACGTCAGGTAGGATCTTCGAGAGGAGATCCCCCGCCTTCTCCGCCACCTTCACGCTCGACCCCGACAGCTCCGTGATCTCCCCAGCCGCCCTCTGGCTGCGCTCGGCGAGCTTTCGCACCTCGGAGGCCACGACCGCGAACCCCTTGCCGTGCTCACCCGCCCGGGCGGCCTCGATCGCGGCGTTCAGTGCCAGCAGGTTCGTCTGCCGCGCGATCTCCTCGATGATCGAGATCTTCCCCGCGATCTGTTTCATCGCGTCCACGGTCTGCGCCACGGCCACCCCGCCCTCCTTGGCGTCGGCCGCCGCTTTCATCGCGATCTTCTCAGTCTGCTGCGCGTTGTCGGCGTTCTGACGGATGTTGGAGCTCATCTGCTCCATGGACGATGACACCTCCTCGATCGACGAAGCCTGCTCCGTGGCGCCCTGACTCATCTGCTGCGAAGACGAGCTCAGCCGCTCGCTACCCAAGGCTACGTTGTCGGACGACGACTTGACCTCGGTGACCACGTCGGAGGTCGGCAATCAGGATGGTGCCGACGTCGGTGCGGTGGATCGGGATGCGGCCGTGGGGCGACGGCAGTGCGAAGTAATCATAGGGCGGCATGGCGTGCATTACCGGGATACAGCCCTGGGAGAAGTACTGGGGCAGTTTGACCACGTCGTCGTGGCCGATCTTCACCCCGCCCTGGTAGGCCAGCAGCAGGGCTACGAGCAGGGCATTCTGCTCCGACACCGAGCCGCCGAACTTCGCGATCACACCGGTGGGCATCCCCAGTTCGAGGCCGATCGCGTAGATGTGGCGGCTGCGCGCGCCCCCGCCGGTGGTGACGAGCATCTTGTGGCGGTCGCGGTTCGCCGCGATCTCGCGGATCACGCCGGGCCGTGTCGTCGGACCCCACGTAGATCCGTATGAAGGGCACCTCCCCCTCTTACGCTCGCCGTCGCATTACATGGACCCCTGTGGCTTTACAGGCCGCAACCAGCTCCGCCCCCGGCACGAGGTCGAGCTCTTCCAGCGAGCGCTGGGTGACGAACGCCGCCAGGGGGAAGCCGCAGTCGAGGTGCACCTTCTGCACCGGTCCCTGAGGCGTGATCCTCTCGACCCGCGCGGCAAAGTGGTTGCGGGCGCTCGTGCCGTCCGACGGGAGGTGGCGGAGCAGGGTCACGTTCTCGGGCCGGATGCCCAGCAGGACTGTGTCACCGGGACGAGCCTCCCCCGCGGCCTCCACCTCGCGCCCCTGCACCTCCGCGACGAAGGAACCGGCATGGACCACAAGGACCCGCCCGGAGAGCACCGTGTCCATGCCGACGAAGGAGGCCACGAATTCGTCCACGGGCCGGTTCATGACCTCGGCAGGGTGGCCGATCTGAGCGATTCTGCCGGAACGGAGCACCAGGAGCCGGTCGGCGAGACGCAGGGCCTCGAGGCGGTCGTGGGTGGCGAAGACGGCCGTGGTGCCCGTCTGCCGAAGGCTCACCGCCAGGTCGTCGAGGAGCGCGTCGCGGGTCGGCGGGTCGAGGGCCGACAGGGGCTCGTCCAGGAAGAGCACCTCCGGGTTCACGGCGAACGCGCGCGCGAGGCTCGTGCGCTGGGCCTCGCCCCCGGAGAGGGTGCGCGCCGAGCGGTCGCGGAGATGGGTGATCCGGAACCTCTCCAGGTTCTCCAGCACCCGCTCCTCGGCCTCCCGGCGGGGCGTCTTTCGGAGCGCGAGACCGGTGGCCACGTTTCGAAAGACGCTCGTATCGAGGAGCAGGGGCTCCTGAAACACCACGGCGATCCGGCGGCGGTACGGCAGCGACCCGGCCCCGTGCCCCGCCGGCTCACCGCGGCAGAGGATCTGGCCTGCCGAGGGCCTCCACAGGCCGGCGAGGCACAAGAGCAGCGTGGACTTGCCGGCGCCGTTGGGGCCCACCAGTGCGAGCGTCTCCCCGGCGGCCACCGCCAGGGACGGAATGTCCAGCAGCAGGTCCCCTCCCCTCTCGACCTGGAGCCCTTGGGCCTCCAGGTGGGGCGCGTCCGCCGTCACCTCGGCCGCTCCCGTTGCTGCACGTGGGTCAGGAACGCGTTGATGGCAAAGGCGAGGAGCAGCAGGATGATGCTCAGCGCGATCGCCACCTCGAAGTTGCCGCGGGAGGTCTCCATGACCGTGGCCGTGGTCAGCACCCGAGAGTATCCCTTGATGTTGCCGCCCACCATGATGGACGCGCCGATTTCCGAGATGACCCCGCCGAACCCGGCCATGACCGCGGCCAGGAGCGGGAGGCGCGCCTCCTTGACGAGCAGCCACACCATCTGCGCCCGCGTGGCACCCAGGGCCAGGATCTGGTAGCGGAGCTTCCGGGGAAGGTTCTGGATCGCGGCGAGCGAAATACCCATCACGATGGGCGTGGCGATCACGGTCTGGGCGATGACCATGGCCGTCGGCGTGTAGAGGAGCCCCAGGGCCCCGAGGGGACCGCTCCGCCACAGGAGGATGCTCACGAAGAGCCC
>JACRCS010000499.1 GCA_016218905.1 Deltaproteobacteria bacterium | reverse complement strand
TCCGAAGCGACACGGGTGAAGAGCTCCTCGGCGGGAGCTCCGGGGCTTGCGGAGAAGGTGTCGGCGTTTCGCCGAGCGCGCTCCGAATCGCCTCGAGGAGTTCCGCCTGGGAGAGGGGCTTCACCAGGTAGGAGGCGATGCCGAGCTTCCGGCCTCGGGCGAGGTCCTCGCTCATGTTGTCCGACGTGAGCATCAGCAGGGTGGAAGGGGCGGCGCCCTCCTCTCGGAGCTTCTCGGCGAGCTCGAAGCCATCCATTTCGGGCATGCGCCGGTCCAGGATCAGCAGGCGATACGGGTTCGGACCCCGTTGCGCGCTTCGGAGGAGCCGGAGGCCCTCCTCGCCGCTTCCGGCCACGGCGACGTCCAGGCCGAACCGGGCGAGCATCTCCATGAGGATGAGGCGGTTCGACTGGTGATCGTCCACGACCAGCGTACGGATCCCCCGCAGCTCCGGGAGCTCGGCCTGGGATCGGCCCCCGTGGGCCGGCAAGGACAGACGGAACGAGAAGGTGCTCCCCGCGCCCAGACGGCTCTCGGCCCAGATGGAGCCACCCAGTTGTTCCACGATGCGCTTGCAGATCGCGAGGCCGAGGCCCGTGCCCCCGAACCGGCGGCTGGCGGAGGAGTCGATCTGGCTGAAGCTCTGGAAGAGAGCGCCCATCTGGTCTTGCGGGATCCCGATGCCGCTGTCCCGCACCGAGAACAACAGGGCCCAGGAGCCCTCCCCTGTGGCTTCGACGATCGCGCTCACCTCCACCTCGCCCTGCGGGGTGAACTTGATGGCGTTCCCGACGAGATTGACGAGCACCTGTCGAAGTCTGCCCGCGTCGCCGATGAAGATCTCCGGGATGTCCGAAGGCAGACTCCAGACGAGCTCGAGACCCTTGCGGTGGGCGTGGAGGGCGAGAGACTGGAGGGCCTTCTCCACGGTGGCGCGGAGATCGAACGGCTCCGCCACGAACTCGAGTTTTCCCGCTTCCATCTTGGAGAAGTCGAGGATGTCGTTGATGACGTCCAGGAGGGATTCGCCCGAGTTCTTGACGAGTCCCAGGAACTTGCGCTGCTCCTCGTTCAGCTCGGTTCCGAGGAGGAGCTCGGAGAACCCGAGCACCGCGTTGAGGGGCGTCCGGATCTCGTGGCTCATGTTCGCCAGGAACTCGCTCTTGGCCCTGCTGCCCGCCTCCGCCCGCTCGCGGGCCTGCTCGGCTTCGGCCGCGGCGCGGGAGAGGTCGCGGAAGAGGAGGCGGTACGGCTTCTGAAGCGAGACCTCCACCAGCGCCCGATAGACGAGGATGGAGACCACGAGCTTGAAGGCGTGGCCGAGGAAGTTGGTGAAACCGTACACGTCCGTGTACAGGGTAAAGCTCATCTCTGCGAGGATCATGAAGCCCATCGCCCCGAGCAGGAGCCGCAGGATACCCGGGTCCAGGCGCTCGCGCTCCTTCCAGAGGAGAGCCCCGGCGACGGCGAGGAGGACGCACACGGCGTACTCGCTTGCCACCTTGAAGCCCGTGAGCCCGCGCCCCTCGACGAAGCAGTCGGGAAACCAGCCGGCGCCGATCGCGGCCAGAAGCAGCGCGCCGGCCGCCCCACCCGAGGCGAGCAGGACGCCCGGGCGGACGGCCTGCTTCTGCTGAAAGGCGAACGCGGCGCCGACGAAGGAGAGGCCCTGGACGTACCGGGCGGCGATCCAAAGCTGCGTCGCGAGGTTCGGGCCGGTGTTGAAGACGCCCATCCCCTTGTAGGCGAGCGTGTGCAGCCCGTCGATGACCCCTACGAGCAGGAAGCCGACCGAGAGCGGGAGGAGGAGCTCCGACCGGACGATCCGACGGGTGCTCCAGCCGGTCGAGAAGATGGTCGCCGCCACCGCGACGCTCAGACCTTCGATGATGCTGTGGTAGAGCAGGTAGTTGTGACGGCTCAGGAGGTAGAGCGCGGGAAAACCGGGAAGCGCCAGAGCGAGCGATAGGAGCAGAGCGCTTCTGGAGAGCCGCTCGGTGGCTTCCGAGCCGAGGAGGTCCGTGGCTTCGCGCTCCATGCGCACTCTCCGCGTAAGGGGCAGGGGCAGTCGCCGTGGGGCATTGTGCCCCACCGCTCGCGGCGTCTCAAGCCGGATTCGTATCCTCCTCGTACTCCTTCAGCTTACGGAAGAGGGTGGCCGCTCCCAGCTTCAGCTCGGCGGCCGCGCGCGTCTTGTTGCCGCCGGCGGCCCGAACCGCCGCCAGGATGTACTCGCGCTCGATCTCTGCCAGAGGCCGGATCCGTCCGGAGACCGAGGGCGTCGCCAGGCCGGAGCGGAGTTCCTCCGGCAGGTCCTCGAGACCCACTCGGCTGCCCGCGCAGAGCGCCACGGCGTGCTCGACCGCGTTCTGGAGCTCCCGCACGTTGCCCCTCCACTCCGCTCCGGCGAGCCGATCGGCCGCCTGGGGGGTGAAGCCCGTGACGTTCCGGCGCATCCTCCGGGCGGTCTCGTCGAGAAAGAAGCGCGCCAGCGGCAGGACGTCTTCGCGGCGCTCGCGCAGCGGCGGCACGCGGATCTCGATGACCCGGAGGCGGTAGTAGAGGTCCTGGCGGAAGCGTCCGGCCTCGACCTCTTCGGCGAGGTTCCGGTTCGTCGCCGCCACGACCCGGACGTCTGCCGGGCGGGAGGTGTTCTCTCCGACCCTCCGGATCTCCTTCTCCTGCAGCGCGCGCAGCAGTTTCACCTGCATGCCGGGTGGGATCTCTCCCACCTCGTCGAGGAAGAGCGTGCCGCCGCTGGCCGCCTCGAAGAGGCCGGGGCGATCCTTGTCCGCACCCGTGAACGAGCCCCTCGCGTGACCGAAGAGCTCGCTCTCGAGCAGCGTCTCCGTCACGGCGCCGCAGTTGACCGCGAGGAACCGGCCGCCGGACCGGGCGGATTCGTCGTGGATGAGGCGGGCGATCCGCTCCTTGCCGACCCCGCTCTCGCCGGTTACCACCACGGTGGACTCGACCTTGGCGACCCTCCGGGCGAGGTCGAGGACGCGCTGCATGGCCGCGCTCTTCGCGACGATGCCGGAAGCGTCCTCTCCCATGCCGGTGAGGTTCGCGATCTCCTTGCGCCGGGCCCGGAGCTTCTTCTCGGTGCGGCGGAGCGCCTTCGTCAGGTCTTCCAATACGACGTCCAGCGACTCCTTGCGGTAAAAGGGGAGGTGCGCCTCGATGGCAGGACCCCATTGCTCCGGGGAGCGGGCGACGAGGCGGCAGACGGCGTCTCCCTTGCCGCGGCACCGGTCCTCCACGCAGTAGATCTCGCGACCGTTGCAGTACGAGAGGTAACCGCTGGCGAAGCCGGTGAGCGTCCAGCAGACGGGTTCGTCGGCCTGCCCGAGCTGGAGGAGGTGCTGTTCGGCCTCATACGAGTCGTGCCAGATCGTCTCGGCGAAGGGGCCGCTGCCGCTCCGGTCCCGCTCGAGCCCCTCGAGCACGAGCATGCCTTGGAGCATGTGGAGCCGCCCCCCGGCCCACTGCCACTCCTCCTCGCTGTCCCACCGGAACTCCGAGCGGAGGCTCTCGGCCGTCCTCCAGCCGTGGGCGTACCCGAAGCGCGTAAGGATTCCCCGGGCCGCCGAAAGGCCGAGCGTCTCGATCAGCTCCTTGCGCAGGAGCCCCAGGGCAACGGCATCGAGCAGGAGCACGCGCTGCCCTCCGAAGCGCATGACGCCGCCCTTCGGCTCGAAAGAGAGGAGTTCCCGTAGGTCGAGGTCCCTTGCCCGCATCCGCACTCCTTTCGAATTGAGCGAGTAGGATATCAAAACGATAGGAACCGGAGAACGCTGCGGGCCACATGCGTCGACTTTTCGGAGCGTTGCGCCACCAGGCGGAATGGTGTACGTCTTGCAGGCTAGAGACGCTTACCCCTACGACGAGCGGAGGAGAAGATGACGGTGAGCGGCGACGTGAGCGAGATCCTGACCGACTGCACCCTGTGCTACCACAGCTGCGGCACGCGGGTGACCGTGGAGAACGGCCGGGCGGTGAAGGTTGAGGGGCTCGAGAGCCACCCCATCAACCAGGGCGAGCTCTGCCCCAAGGGCCTCGCGGCCCTCGAC
>JACRCS010000498.1 GCA_016218905.1 Deltaproteobacteria bacterium | reverse complement strand
GTGGGCTTGCCGGGATTCGCCGGGATCATCTTGCACAGCTTGTCGATCTCGGCGAGAGGCACTCCGAGCACCCGTCCGACGTCGCGCACGACGGCCCGCGCCTTCATCGAGTTGAAGGTGATGATCTGGCCGACGTTGTCGCGCCCGTACTTGCGGCGGACGTACTCGATGACCTCCCCGCGGCGCCTCTCGCAGAGGTCGACGTCGATGTCGGGCATCGAGATGCGGTCGGGGTTCAGGAACCGCTCGAAGAGAAGGTCGTAGCGGAGGGGATCGACCTCGGTGATTCCCAGCGTCCAGGCGACGAGCGAGCCCGCGGCGCTTCCACGCCCCGGTCCGACCGGAATCCCTTCGTCCTTGGCGAACTTGATGAAGTCCCACACGATCAGGAAGTAGGCCGAGAGCCCCATCTTCTTGATGACCGAGAGCTCCCAGGCGAGCCGCTCGTCGTAGTCCTTTCGGGGGTGCTTCGTCCGTCCGGCCGCGAGGAGGTCGGCGATCGGCGCGAGGCGCCGTTCGAGCCCGTTCCTCGAGAGGTTCTCGAGGTACTCGTCGGGCCCGCCCGCCTCCTCAGGGAGGGGAAAGATCGGGAGCTTGAGGCTGGTGTCGACGATGACCTTCGGCGCGACCCGATCGGCGATGGCGACCGTGTTCCGTACCGCCTCGAGCGACCACGGCTTGAATGTCTCCTCCATCTCCCCGGGGCTCTTCACGTAGAACTCGGAGTTGTAGAACTTCATCCGCCGGGTGTCGTTGACCGTCTTCCCCATGCCGATGCAGAGGAGGACGTCCTGCGCCTCGGCGTCGGCCCTCTGAAGGTAGTGGGCATCGTTCGTCGCGACGACGGGAATGCCCGTTTCCTGAGACAGGCGGAGGAGGTCGGGCATGAGCTGCCGCTGGATCGGGAGGCCGTGGTCCATCAGCTCGACGAAGTAGCGGTCCTGGCCGAAGAGCGCCTGGTACCTGAGGGCCGTTTCTTTCGCTCCGGGGTAGTCACCGGCGAGCAGCCGCTGCGAGACCTCCGACTTCACGCAACCCGAGAGCGCGATGAGCCCCTCGTGGTGCTTCTCGAGGAGCTCCCAGTCCATCCGGGGCTTGTAGTAGAAGCCGGTCAGGTAGGCCTCAGACACCAGGTAGGAGAGGTTTCTGTACCCCTCGGGAGTCTCGGCGAGAAGAGTGAGGTGGTAGTTCTTCCCTTCCCCATCGACCGTCTTCACGGCTTCGCGGTCGAAGCGGGATCCCGGCGCGACGTAGGCCTCGACTCCTAGGATCGGCTTCAGGCCGTGCTCGATCGCCTCCGACTGGATCTCGAAGGCCCCGAACATGTTCCCGTGGTCGGTCACGGCCATCGCGCTCATCCCGTTCTTCAGGACGTGCTTGATGAGGTCCTTCGTCCGGTTCGCGCCGTCGAGGAGGGAGTACTGGGTGTGCAGGTGGAGGTGGACGAAGTCAGACGACATGCCGGTCGGATTCTAGGGGTGCGCGAACCGGATGCGGGCGCCACGGGAGGCGATTCCGAAGACAGCTTCCCGGAGCCTGCTCACCCCAGCGAAACAGCTCGACGGGCTCCCGGCTCGGTGGACCCCGTCCGGGCGGCACGGCTCGCGCCGTGCGGCCCGCGGGGACCTGACAGGTTCTTCAGGGAAGGATCAGTAGCGACCGCCGCCGCCACCGTAGCCGCCGCCGCCACCACCATATCCGCCGCGGCCGCCACCACCGCCTCCGTAGCCGCCACGGCCGCCGCCACCGCCACCGCCCGTCCGGGCTTCCTGCGGGCGAGCCTCGTTCACGCGGAGCGTCCGGCCACCGTGCTCCTGGCCATTCAAGGCCCCCATGGCGCTCTGGGCATCGCTGTCGTTCATCTCGACGAAGCCAAAACCCTTGGACTGACCCGAGTCGCGGTCGCTCACGACGCGGGCGGAGTGGACCTCGCCGAAAGCCTCGAAAAGCGCACGGAGAGAGCCGTCATCAGTGGTGTAGGGCAGGTTTCCGACGTAGAGCTTCATTTCGTTCTCGGGATCCTTGGTCGGTGCGCGCCGAGGCGTGCGAGTTTCGAGGTCGGCGCGGGCTCGAGCCGACGGGGGACACATCGTCACCGTCCTTGCCGCCGGTCGGATACAGAACGGGTGCTTTTGATGCCAACACGCCTTCGCCCGGAAGTCAACCCCCAATCTCGACCCCCGCAGCCGGACCAGGCCCGGGTGCGACTCGCCAGGACAGCCGAGCCGCCCGCAAGGCTCACTCCCACTCGATCGTGGCAGGCGGCTTCGAAGTGACGTCGTAGACCACCCGGTTCACGCCCCGGACTTCCCCCACGATCCGCCTCGCCACGCGGTCGAGGAGGTCGTGCGGAAGGCGTGCCCAGTCGGCGGTCATGTAGTCGACAGTGGTCACCGCGCGGAGAGCCGCGACGTTTTCGTACGTCCGACCGTCTCCCATGACGCCGACCGACCGGACCGGCAGGAGGACGGCAAACGCCTGGGCCGTCCGGTCGTAGTCCCCCGAGGCCCGCAGCTCCTCGATGAAGATCGCGTCGGCCTCCTGGAGGATACGCACACGCCCCGGCGTGATCTCCCCGGGCATCCTCACGGCGAGACCGGGCCCAGGGAAGGGGTGACGACAGAGCATCTCTTGCGGGATCCCGAGCTCCTCGCCTAGCCGCCGCACCTCGTCCTTGAAGAGCTCCCGGAGCGGCTCGATGAGCCGGAACCCGAGCTTGTCGGGAAGACCGCCGACGTTGTGGTGCGTCTTGATCACCGCGGACGGGCCGTGGATGGAGACCGACTCGATGACGTCCGGGTAGAGCGTTCCCTGGGCGAGCCATGCTGCCCCGTCGACCGCCTTCGCGTTTTCCGTGAAGACGTCGATGAAGAGGCCGCCAATGATCTTTCTCTTCCTCTCGGGGTCGGTGACGCCCGCGAGCGCTTCGAAGAAGCGCTCGGAAGCATCCACGCCGGTCACCGGCAGGCCGAGGTGGCGGAAGGCTGCGAGGACGTGCCGGCCTTCGTCCTTCCGAAGAAGGCCGGTGTCGACGAAGACGCCTCGGAAGCGCTCCCCCACCGCCTCGCGAATCAGCACCGCGGCGACCGTCGAGTCGACGCCCCCCGAGAGCGCACCGAGGACGAGCCCGTCGGTGACCTCTTCGCGGACCCTGGCGACGGCCGATTCCCGGAAGCTCGCCATCGTCCAGCGCGGCGCGCACCCGCAAGCGTCGTAGAGGAAGGCCTCGAGCATCTCGGACC
>JACRCS010000495.1 GCA_016218905.1 Deltaproteobacteria bacterium | reverse complement strand
GAACCTCGCCATGGGCATCGCCGCGATCCTCGCGGTGACGCTCGACCCGGCCCTTCGGATGATGTTCGCGGGGATCGAGCCGTTCCGCTTCCGTCCGAGGCTGCTGGCGAGCCTCGCTACCCACGCGCTCGTGGGCACGTACTACTCGGAGGAGCGCCATCCCATCAGCCGGACGATCTTCCGGATCTACGACCCGGCGTGCCGCTTCGTCCTCAGGCACCCGAAGTCCGTGATCGCGGGCGCCTTCGCCCTCGTGCTCCTCAGCATCCCCGCGTACCTGAAGCTCGGGAGCGAGTTCATGCCGCCGCTCAATGAAGGCACGATCCTCTACATGCCGACGACGCTCCCGGGCCTCTCGGTCGCCCAGGCGCAGGAGCTCCTCATGGCCCAGGACAAGCTCCTGAAGGGCTTTCCCGAGGTGGAGCGGGTCTTCGGAAAGGCCGGTCGCGCCGACACGTCCACGGACCCGGCCCCCTTCTCGATGATGGAGACGACCGTCATCTTGAAGCCCGAGACCGAATGGCGAGCGAAGGAGCGCTGGTACTCGGACTGGGTGCCCGACTGGCTCAAGGGCTTCTTCCGGCCGATCTGGCCCGACCACATCTCCTGGGACGAGCTCATCGCCGACATGGACGCAAAGCTCCGGTTCCCGGGCGTCACGAACGCATGGACGATGCCGATCAAGGCGCGCATCGACATGCTCACCACGGGCGTGCGCACGCCGATCGGCATCAAGATCTACGGCGCCGATCTAAACGAGATCCAGAAGATCGGCGAGACGCTCGAGGGCATCATGCAGAAGGTGCCGGGTACCCGAAGCGTGTTCGCCGAGCGCGTGACCGGTGGCTACTTCGTCGACATCGACCCGAAGCGCGACCAGATCGCCCGCTACGGGCTCACCATCGCCCAAGTCCAGGACGTCATCATGAGCGCCATCGGCGGCGAGAACGTCTCGACGACGGTGGAGGGGCGGGAACGCTACCCGGTCAACGTCCGGTACCCGCGCGAGCTCCGGGAGGACGTCGCCGAGCTCGGGCGCGTGCTCGTTTCGGTCCCGCGCGCGGGCGCGGCGGCGAGTTCGTCCGGCGGAATGGGAGGCGGAGCGAGCGGAGGCGGCGGGAGCGCCCAGGTGCCCCTCGCGCAGCTCGCCGACATCAAGCTCGTCCAGGGTCCCGCCATGCTCCGGGACGAGAACGGGTTCCTCTCCGGCTACGTGTACGTCGACATCGCGGGACGGGACATCGGGAGTTACGTGGAGGAGGCAAAGAAGGCCGTCGCGAAGCAGCTCGCACTCAAACAGGGCTACGTGCTCCAGTGGAGCGGCCAATACGAGAACATGCTCCGCGTGAAAGAGCGGCTGAAGGTCGTCGTGCCGATCACCCTCGCGCTCATCTTCGTGCTCCTCTACATGAACACCCGGAGCGCCTTCAAGTCGACGCTCGTCATGCTCGCGGTGCCGTTCTCGGCCATCGGCGCGATCTGGCTCTTCTTCCTTCTCGGCTACAACGTCTCGATCGCCGCGTGGGTGGGCATGATCGCGCTCCTCGGCCTCGACGCCGAGACCGGGGTCTTCATGCTTCTCTTCCTCGACCTGGCGTACGACGACGCAAGGGCGAGGGGAAAACTGAACACGCTGGCCGAGCTCGATGAGGCGATCCTCCACGGCGCCGTGAAGAGGGCCCGGCCCAAGATGATGACCGTCGCTGCGGCCTTCATGGGCCTTCTGCCCATCATGTGGTCGACCTCCGCCGGCTCCGACGTGATGAAGCGGATTGCGGCGCCCATGATCGGCGGCCTTATCACCTCGTTCATCATGGAACTGCTCGTCTACCCGGCCATCTACAAGCTCTGGAAGAAGCGCGAACTCGAACCGGCTCACGCGGAAGCGTAGCGGATCTAACCGGGGCAAAGTCCCCAACGGCAAAGGAGAACGAGAGTCATGAAGAAGCTCATCAGTGCAGTCGCCGCTCTGAGCCTGTCTCTGCCCTTCGCGGCAACCGCGATGGATCACGGATCCATGGGTGGCATGGATCACGGCTCCATGGGGGCCGCACCCAGCAAGGGCATGCCCCGCATGGGCAAGAAGATCCAGGAGGAGAAGGCAGAGGGCTACAAGCTCGAGTACTACCTCATGGATATGGCCGAGATGATGAAGAACATGAAGATGTCCATGAAGGACATGGACATGAGCAAGATGAAGAGCCACCACCTGATGGTCTACATCACCTCTCCGGACGGGAAACCGATCGAGGACGCGAAAGTGGGGTACCTGGTCGCGGGCCCCGGCGGTGAGCAGAAGAGCATGGCGGGGGCGATGAACGGCGGGTTCGGCGGCGACGTCGACCTGAAGGGGAAGGGTTCCTACAAAGTCACGACGAAGGCGGTCATCGGGGGGAAGACTCTGATGGACGACTTCGGCTACGAGGTGAAGTAGGAGGGGCCGATCGCGGGAGAGCACTGGACCTGCGTCCGGTCCTCTCCCGTATGGTCGGCGTTCGAAGGGGGCGACCCCCATAAGCGCTCAAATAGGACGATAGGCAATCGTAGGTTGGGTCGAGGTATCTGTTGGGTTTCGCTGCGCTCAACCCAACCTACGGGATGAACGCTTTGCTTATTTGAGCGCTTATGGGGGCGACCCCTCGCGTTAACCACACTCGCGGCCCGCCGTGAGGGAAGGCTCGAAACGATGGAAGCCCATGGCTAAGATCCTGGTGGTGGACGACGACGAGAGCCTGCGTCGCATCCTCGAGTACAACCTCGCCCAAGAAGGCTACGCGGTGGCCACGGTCGGTTCCGGGGAGGAGGCCTTGGCGAGCTTGGAGAGGACGACCTTCGATCTCGTCCTGACCGACATCAAGATGCCCGGCATGGACGGGATTGATCTCCTGAAGAAGGTGAAGGAGCACTCGCCCGGCACCCAGGTCGTCATCATCACCGCCTTCGGAACGATCGAGATGGCGGTGGAAGCGATGAAGGCAGGTGCCTTCGAGTACGTCACCAAACCTTACAACCGGGAGGAGCTCAAGCTCACGATCCGGAAAGCCTTGCGATTCCGGACCCTTGAAACGGAGAACGTGCGACTCCGGCGGGAGGTCGGCCGGAAGTTCGGCTTCGAGAACCTCATCGGCGACTCCTCCGAGATGCAGGCGGTCTTCCGGCTCATCGAGAAGGTGGCCGACTCGGAGGCCTCCGTCCTCATCACGGGAGAGAGCGGTACGGGCAAGGAGCTCGTGGCCCACGCGATCCACCACCGAAGCTCCCGCGCCGAAGAGCCCTTCGTGGCGATCAACTGCGCCGCCATTCCTCGGGAGCTGCTGGAGAGCGAGCTCTTCGGGCACCGGAAGGGCTCCTTCACCGGGGCGATCCGGGACAAGAAGGGGAAGTTCGAGGAGGCCCACGGCGGCACCCTCTTCCTGGACGAGATCGGCGAGCTCTCGATCGACCTGCAGGCGAAAATCCTTCGCGCGCTCCAGGAGAAGGAGGTGACGCCGGTCGGCTCGAACCAGACGAGCCGAGTGGACGCGCGGATCCTCGCCGCGACGAATCGGGATCTGGAGGGCGCAGTCGAGGAAGGACACTTCCGAGGGGACCTCTACTATCGTCTGGCCGTCGTCCCGATCCACCTGCCGAGCCTTCGGGACCGGCCGGAGGACATCCCCCTGCTCGTGGCGCACTTCCTGCGGCAGCTCGCGCCGGGGAAGACCATCACCGTCGCGCGTGAGGCCATGCAGGCGCTCCAGCGGTACCCGTGGAAGGGAAACGTCCGTGAGCTCGAGAACGCGATGGAGCGCCTCTTGATCCTTCGGGACGCAGACACGATCCGTCTCGAGGACCTGCCGGAAAAGATCCGACATCCGGAGCAGGTCTCTCTGTCCGATGCTGGGCCGGCGCACTTCACGTTCACGTTCCCACCCGGGGGCGTCGGGTTGGAGGAGGCGGAAAGGGCGCTGATCGAGGAGGCCCTGCGACGTGCCGCCTGGAACCAGAGCAAGGCAGCGAAACTCCTCCGCATCCCGCGGCACATTCTCCTGTACCGGATGGAGAAGTTCGGCATTTCCAAGAAACCCCTGATTGACGGGGCATTCGAGGAAGTAGGGGGTCGCGCCTGAAGAATGTTCTCGGTTTCAGGTTCGTCAGGGGTGAAGGACAACCCGGAGGGGAGGGACACCCACCCTTGTGTTCGTCTCATCCGGAGTGCGGGCACACGAAGCTCATCACGACCATGGACATCGCCCGCATCCCCGGCGCCACCCATATCCCGCTGCGGGAGGAGAACGCTCGAGAGACTGCGCTCCGGATCCTGCGGGAAGGCATCGAGGCGTACCGCCGGAGGGACCCCGCCCAGGTCAGCATCCCGCCGGTCAAGAACAAGGCCGTCGTGGGATTCTCGACCGAGACGATCCTCTCGGCGCTCTCCGCCGTGGACCCGCAGGACCCCCTAAAGCCCCTGATCGACAACATCGTCGCGGGGAACACGACCCCGGGCGCCGCTCATGGCCCATTTTCCGCTGGTCAGCTATAGTACCAGAGCCGCATTCTTGACTAAGTGGCTGGAATATGGTTCCATGAGCTACCCCAATCACTTGGTCGTGAATGACGGCGGAGCGACGTGCGAAGCGGCCTCGAACTCCTGGAAACCGATGTCTTGGTCGTGGGCGGCGGCGCCGCGGGCTGTGCCGCCGCGATCGAAGCCAGGGAATCGCACCCGGAACTCCGGGTCGTGGTAGTCGAAAAGGCTCACGTCAGCCGGTCGGGATGCCTGGCGATGGGCCTCAACGCCGTCAATGCCTACCTCCCGGACGGCCGCACCCCGCAAGACTACGTCGAGGCCGTGCGGACCGACGCCCACGGCGTCTTCCGCGAGGACCTGGTCCGTACGCTCGCTGAGGAGTTGAACGCCGCCACCCATAGAGTCGAGTCGTGGGGGCTGCCGATCCCCCGCGACGCGAGGGGGAAGCCGTACTCCAAGGGGCCGAACTCGATCCGGGTGCTGGGCGAAGCGCTCAAACCCATCCTCGCCGGTCGGCTCCGCGGATCCGGGGCGACCGTCCTCAATCGACACACGCTCCTCGACCTGTGGGTTTCGGATGGACGGGTCTCGGGCGCACTCTTCCTCGGGGTGCGCACCGGCAAGCTCCTCGCGGTGAAGGCGCGAGCCGTCATCCTGGCCACCGGCGGCGCCTCGGGCCTCTACCGGACGCAGAACCGGGGCGACGCGCTCAATCGGATGTGGTACTCCCCGTTCAACGCCGGGGCCGGGTACGCTGCGGCGTTGCGGGCCGGCGCCGAGCTCACGACGCTCGAG
>JACRCS010000494.1 GCA_016218905.1 Deltaproteobacteria bacterium | reverse complement strand
CTCGACGAACTCCTCCTCGAGGAGAAGCCCCTTCCTCTCGAGGAGGTCCTTCAGGGCGAGGAGACCGGTCTGGATGACGAAGCCGTTCTTCTCCTGACGGTGGAACCCTTCGAGGAGGGCCTTGAGCGTCTCGGCGCTGCGCTTGACGATCTCCTCGAGGATGGAGACCCGCTCGAGGAGGTGCTCGTCGAGGGAGATCCCCTCGCCCGACGGCCCCTCGTCGTACGTCTCGTTCGCGCCCGAGACGACGAGGAGCTTGTTCTGGCACTTCCGGCAGAACTCCTGGTCGAGCTCGTTCGTCGCGCCGCAGACCTGGCAGATCAAACCGAAACCTTCTCCCCGCCGGGCCCCGAGTAGCGGTAGAAGCCGCGCCCGGCCTTCTTCCCCATCCAGCCCGCGTCCACCACCTGGACCAGGAGCGGGCAGGGGCGGTATTTGTCGTCCCCGAGACCGTGGTGAAGGACCCTCAGGATCGCGAGGCAGGTGTCGAGGCCGATGAAATCGGCGAGCGTGAGGGGCCCCATCGGGTGGTTCATCCCGAGCTTCATGATGGTGTCGACCGCGTCGGGCGTGGCGACCCCCTCGTGCACGGCGAAGACCGCCTCGTTGATCATCGGCATCAGGACGCGATTGGAGACGAAACCCGGGAAGTCGCGGCATTCCACCGGGACCTTCCCCATCTCCTTCGCAGCGGTCACGACGGCGCCCGCCGTCTCGTCCGACGTCGCGATACCGCGGATCACCTCCACGAGCTGCATGACCGGGACGGGGTTCATGAAGTGCATCCCGATGACGTTCTCCGGACGTTTCGTCACGGCCGCGAGGCGGGTGATCGAGATGGAAGAGGTGTTCGAGGCGAGGATGGCGCCGGGCCTCAGGATCGCGTCGAGGCGGACAAACAGGTCACGCTTGACCCCTTCGTTCTCCACGATCGCCTCGACGACGAGGTCCGCTTCGGCGAAAGAGGCGACGTCTCCGGACGGGACGATCCGCGCGAGAGCGGCCTCGGCGGCCTCGGCACAGACCCTTCCCTTCTCCACCTGGCGCCCGAGGCTCTTCCGGACGACGGCGAGTCCCTTTCCGACGAGGTCCAGGGAGACGTCCGCCAGGATGACGTCCTTGCCTGCGAGCGCGGCGACGTGGGCGATTCCAGCCCCCATCTGCCCGGCTCCGATGACCCCGATGCGCGCGATCGGCATGTCGACTCCTCAGCCGGTGTGCGTTGAAGGCGCCACCGGCCACAGGAGCGTATCAGGGGGACGCGAGCCCCTCAAAAACCGGGCGGAGCGCGGCTCTGCGCGACGCGACGACGAGGGCCGCGCCGATTCCCAGGAGCGACGCGACCGCCCAGACGAGCGGCCCGGCAACCGGGACGAGGGAGAGGGTGCCGAGGAGCGCAAGCCCCAGCGCGAGCGCCGCCGGGTCGCCGAAGAACGGACTCCCGCGCGTCGCCCCGCGCGCCAGACGCCGCCCCACGGCCACGAAGACCGCCGCCAGGCCGAAAGCCTTCGCCGCCCCGAGGATCGCCAGGAGGAACGCCGTCACGACGAGCCCTGCCTTCGCCGGCAAGACGAGGAGGAGGAACGCCGAGACGAGGAGCGACGACAGGACTCCCGCGGCCCCAAGGGCCGCCATCGTCGCGAAGCGCCCCTCGAGGAATCCGACGGCCGCCGAGACGGGGCGAGGGACGACGCGGACGAGGAGGAGTCCGAGGACGAGCCAGAGGAACAGGAGAACGAGCCGGAACGCGACGAGGAGACCGCTCGCCGGTCTCGCCGCCAGAGGCGAGGTCTGGAGCTCCGTGGCAAAGGCGGCCTCGAGCTCTCCGACGGTCAGAACGCGGCCGTCGACGGACCCGGCGGTCCCCCCGGCGGCGCGAACCGTCCCCCCGACGGCGAGGACGTCTCCAATGATCTTCGCTCCCGCCTCCACGACGACGTCTCCGCCGAAGGCGATGACGTCCTTCTCGACGCGCCCCGCCACGCGGACCGTCCCTCCGACAGAAACGAGCGCCCCTGTGAGAACGCCCTCCACCACGGCGCCGCGGCCCAGGACGACGAGGTCGCCGGCGCGGCGCGAACCCGCCGGGATGACCGAGGGCTGCTCGGCGAACGCCAGCCCGGAGGCGGCGAGAAGGACGACGCTGGCGAGGAGACGGAGGTGCCCGGCCATCGCTGGCCTCGGCTCAGCCCCGGCGGGGAGCGACGGAGGACGCCGGCCGACGGAAACGAACGAGAGCCGTCCCGAGCGAAGCGGCCGTCGCGCCGGCCAACGCTCCGAGGAGGGCGACGTCTCCCTGCTAGGCCGCCAGCGCCGCACCGCCGGTCCCCTCGGCGATCAGGGGGAGAGCCGTGAGGAGCGTCGCGGCCGGTCGGCCGAACGTTGCCGCCACGAGCTCGGCCCAGACCGTGAGGGCCGTTCCGGGACCGAGGCTCCAGAGGGGCGTCAGGGCGAGGCCGAGGCTTCCGGCGAGGAGACTCAGCCCGATTCCGGCCGGCACCTTCCAGAACGAGGCCCGCGAGACCTCCCACGGGGCGAAGGGCCGACGGTCCAGGACGCGGGCCGCAAAATCGGCTGGCAGCTCTTTCCCGAGGGGAATCGTAACCAGCTCGTCGAGAAGCACTTCGAGCCGCCGGTCGCGTTCCAGTTCGCCCGGGGCCGGGGCGGGGTCGGTGGTCAGCGCGTTCGTCGTCATCGTCCCGATCTTTCTATACGGACCCTTTCGGTAAAAGATCTCGGAGGGCCTGCCGCGCCCGAAAGAGCTTGTTCTTGACCGTCCCGAGGGGCATCCCCTTCAGCTCGGCGATCTCCTCGTAGGCGAGCTCCCCGTGGTGCCGAAGGCTGATCAGCTCGCGGTAGTCGTCGGGAAGGCGCTCGATGGCCAGGTCGAGCGCCTCCCTGAGGCGAGTCCTGGAAAGCGCCTCGAGGGGGTCGGGCTTGCCGTCCACCGGGTCAATCTGGCGCCCCTCCGACTCTTCGTCCGCGGGGAGCTGGAGCGGGATCGCCCGGATCCGCCGGCGACGAAGGTGATCGATCGCCGCGTTCCCCGCGATCCGGAAGGCCCAGGTCGAAAAGCGGTACTTCGGGTCGTAAGAGTCGAGCGCCGAGTAGATCTTGAAGAAGACCTCCTGCGTGACGTCGCGAGCGTCCTCGGGATCGCAGAGGTAGCGCGACACGAAACGGAAGAGGCGGAGCTTGTAGCGGTCGACGAGCACGCCGAAGAGCTCCTCGTCGCCGGCGAGGATTCGAGTCACCAGGTCGGCATCGGAGGGCCCGGGGGGGGCATCCACGCGGTGATCGTGCCACATCGCGGAAAGACCACCCGAGGGAAGG
>JACRCS010000497.1 GCA_016218905.1 Deltaproteobacteria bacterium | reverse complement strand
CGTCCCAGCCCATCAGCCTGTAGTAGTTCCCGCGGATCGCCTCCCACTCGGGTGCGATGGACCTGCCGGCCGCCGGCCCGTCCGCCGGAACCGAGCCGTAGCGCGCCGAGGGGGCCTCGGTCTCGATCCGGAGGCCGTGCCGCAGGTTGAAGAGCCGGAGCTGCTGGACGATGCGGCGGCCGACGCCCATCGCCTCGGGGATCGTGAAGTCCCATCCCGTCGCCGCGTTCAGGCATTCGAGGGTCAGATCGAAGTCCCACATGCAGAAGCGGCAGACCCCTAGAGAGTCCTCGAACTGGCGGCGCCCGTTGAGTCTCGCGTTCTGGGTGGAGACCTCGATCCCGTCGAAGCGGTCCTTGATCGGCTCGAAGCCGAGAGGTCCCGGCTGGGCAGGGCCGCCCGTGGATTCGATCGTGCCGGTATTGGAGAAGCAGGTGTCGATCATCTCCGCCCAGTTGGCGCGGTGGTCGTGACCCCGCGGCGAGGCCCCCTTCCGGGTGTACACGGCGCAGAGCCGGGCCTCGCCTCCCACGGTCTCCGCCGCGTGCTTCACGCCCTCCGCGAAGAGGGCGCCGCAGCCCTCCCGGTTCGCGATCTTCCTCAGCATCCGGGCGACGGCGTCGACGTTGCCCCACGTCATCTCCAGCCCGTCGAGATCGCCCTTCTTGAGGTAGCCCTTCTCGGTACATTCCATCAGCCAGCCGATCAGGTACCCGGTCTCGTTCACGTCCATTCCGAGGCGATCGACGAGGTTCGAGAGCATGACGGCGGCCCCCGGATCGGTCTGGCCGATCAAGGGCCCCATGGCCGCCATCGCCTCGTACTCCGCCTCATCGCCGATGAACCCCTTGTAGGGACCTTCCGTCACCTCGACGCGGTTGCAGTGGCCGAGCCGGCAGGCGTGACACGGCGCCGGCTTGAGCTTGAAGTGGGTGCGGGTGTACTGCCCGGCGAACTTCGGGGCCTCGGGGAACTCGGTCGCGGTGTAGTTCCGGATGGGGAGCATCCCGAGCTTGTCCAGGACCGAGAAGGCGAAGCCCGTCCCCCACTGCACGAGGCCGGGGTCGGAGGCCTTGGCGTGCTCGAAGAGCCGCTTGGCGGCTTCGGCGAGGCGGGCGGGCTCCTTCACGGGGACGGGCCCGCGCGCCTTCTCGACGGAGATCGCCTTGAGCTTCTTCGAGCCGAGCACCGCGCCCACGCCGTTGTGGGCCGCGACGTGGCCCTCGTCGCCCACCACCGCGGCGAACCGGACGAGCTTCTCGCCGGCCGGCCCGATGCCGAAGACGCTGCACCGCTTGCCGACCTCCCGGCGCACGGCCTCCTCGGTCTCCCAGGTGTCCTTCCCGGCGAGGTGCTCGGCGTCCCGGAGCTCCGCCTTGCCGGCGGCGACGTGGAGCCGCTTCCAGCTCCCGGCCGCGCCCTGCACCACGATCCCGTGGAACCCCGCGGCTCGGAGAAAGGCGCCGAAGAAGCCGTTGGCCTGCGTGGCCCCGGCGAGGTTCGTCATGGGTCCTTTGGTGACGACCGAGAAGGTCCCGGAGCCGGCGACCTTCGTGCCGGCCAGAGGCCCCGTGCCGAGAGAGACGCGGTTGGCCGGGTCGGACCAGGCGACGCCCGGCGGGACTTCCTCGTAGAGGACCTTGGTGCCGAGCCCCGTGCCGCCGAGGTACTTCCTGGCGTCGTCCTCGCCGAGGAGCTCTTCCTCGATCCGCTCGCGGGAGAGGTCGACGCGGAGGATCTTGAAGCCCGGCTTCGAGCCCTGTTCCGGTTTCATCTCTTCCCTCCCAGTGTCCCGTTTGGGTAGTTCTTGCCTGTAATTCAGCCCCACCTTTGGCCGACCGGCGCTGATTCGCCGCCGTTCGGCGTATCCATCGTGACGCGCGAATTAACCGCACGGGACACTAGGTACGCCGAGGAGCTCTCGCCGGCGATCCGGCCCGAGTTGATGGCGAAGGCGAAGGTGCTGCCGGAGAGGGTGAGGCAGTAGGTGTCGCCTTCCCAGCCGGACGTGTCCGTTCCCGCGGCGTAGAGCCCGGGGACGGGCTCGCCCTTCCGGTCGAGGACCTCCATCCGGTGATTGATCCGGATTCCGCCGAGGGTGCCGTGAAAGGCGAGGCCGCACCGGACGGCGTAGAACGGGGGCTGGGCGAGGGGCCTCAGGAATCTCGGCTCCTTGCAGAAGAAACCGTCCCTGCCGGCTCGGCAGGAGGCGTTGTAACCGTCCACCGTCGCCTTCAAGGCCGCGGGGTCGACGCCCATCCATCGCGCGATCTCGTCCCAGGAGTCCGAGATCTTCACGTGGCCCTTCTCCACCTCGGGCGCGATCTCCCGGTCGAGCTCGGTCAGCCGGGTCCGGGCCGGGTACTTGATGTAGCCCCGGAAGATCCCGTCCTCGATGAAGGACCGCTCGGTGGCGCTGTCGAAGATCGACCAGCAGAGGGAGTCGGGCTGCCTCGCCACGGCGTTGCCGGCCTCCGGCCAGCGAAACGCCATCGACTCGTCCACGAAGCGTTCCCCCTTCTTGTTCACCCAGATGGTGCTCGGCTCCACCACAGCCACGCTCACGTACGGCGACGTCGGCACCCGGGGTCCCACGAGCTGCAGTGTCCCCAGCCCCTCGCTCGCGCCGCCGGCTTCGGTCGCCAGGCGAAGGCCGTCGCCGACGCTGATCGGCATGCCGAAGAGCCACAGGTTCTCGCTGTAGTAGGGAAAGTACTTCTTCAGCATCCTGCGGTTGCCGGCGTAGCCGCCGGTGGCGATCACCACGGCCTTGCCCGGCACCCGGAGCTCACCCTCTTTCGTCCTGACGAGCACCCCCGCGAGATTCCCGTCGCCGTCTCTCAGGATCTTCCTGGCAGACGCCTTGCAGACGAACTCGACCCCCCGCTCCCGGCAGTGCCGCGCCAGGATCTTGCAGAGCTCCGTTCCGTGTCCTTTCATGAACTGGTACGGGCGCGGGTTCTGCTCGGGGTAGTAGTTGGGGATGTCGAAGAACTCGACCCCTCTTTCTTCCAGCCAGCCCACCGTCTCGCCCGACTTGTCGATAAACGACCGGACGATCTTCGGGTCGATCTTCCAGTGGGCGTAGCTCATGGCCATCTGGAAGGCGGCGTCCCTGGAGATCTCGACGCCGATGCGTTTGTGGAACGGGCTCTCCACCCCGAAGAAGACGTGCGCCAGGTTCGTGTTCCCGCCCAGGACCCGCCTCTTTTCGACGACGGTCACGCGCGCCCCTCGTTCCGCCGCGGCCAGTGCCGCCGTGAGCCCCGCGCCGCCGCCTCCGACGACGACGAGCTGCGACTCGCTGCCGGGACGCTCCTTTTCCCCGTTCATGGTCAGACCTCCTCCTTCACCTTCCGCAGCGCCGTGACGTCCGAGGGCAGCTCGTCCAGATCCAGGTGGACCGTGTACTTGAACGGGTCCGAACGGTGGAACGTCTGCACGAACTCCACGCGCCGGTCGCCCTCGGCGAAGATCGTCGTCTCCAGGAAGAGCACCGGGGACGAAACGCTCACCGAGAGGTGCGAGGCGACCTCGTGATCGGCGCTGATGGCCCCGATGTACTGCAGCCCCCGCTTCAGGGGGATTCCCAGCTTGTTCTTGAGCAGGTGCATCATCGGGTACTGGAGGAGGTCTTCCCGGCTGATGCGGGCGGCGATGTCGGGGATCAGATAGTTGCGGATGTAGGAGACGGGCACTCCGCCGTCGCTCCGGGTCCTGCGGATGCGGACGATGTCCGTCCCTTCCGGGACCGAGAGGGACTCGGCGACCCTCTTCGGGGCCCGCACGGATTCGATGTCGAGGACCTCCGCCTTCTGCGCGGTGATGCCCTCCGGCACGATCTCGTCGATGTTTCCCCGGGCGTTGAGGGTCATGATGTTCTTGACCGGAGGCAGGTGCTCCATGACGAAGGTCCCCTTCCCCTGCTTCCGGGAGAGGAGCCCATCGTTGACGAGTTTCAGAACCGCCTGCCGAACGGTGATGGTGCTTACGCGGTAGGTCTTCGAGAGCTCCTTCTCCGTCGGGATCTGCTGCCCCTGGAGGAGCTCGCCCGTCATGATCTGCGAGCGGAGGATCTGCTCGAGCTGGAGGTAGAGCGGGAAGTCCTTCCTCTGCAGTCCGGTCCCTCTCATGTCGGCGGACGTGCTCCCCCGGGCCGGAACGGAGGCCCGACTCAGCAGGTGGCCGCGGCGGAGCTCCGGCCCCGAGAGCCCTCGACTGGCCGGGGCGCTCGTGCGGCAACCACCGTTTCATTGCAAGTTTATTATAATGTTATAAACTGTCAAGGCCCTCCCTTCGCTTCCGCAGCAGAAAAAACGTTTCACGCGCGTGGCTTCAGGGTCGCGCGCCGGCGGGTCTAAGCAGCGGGATTATCACCATCCACGCCGGGCGTCGTTCGCCCTGCCCAGCTCCGAAAAGAGGACGTGTTTGGCCTTTGCACGTGGGCAATCCGGGTTGACTATGGCTGCGTACTCGCATGCAAGGGCCTTCGCAGCGATCTTGTCGAGCCGGGGCACCTCTGAAGTCTCACCGATCTTGATCATAGAACGTGCCAAACCTGCCTCGTCTGCGACGAAGCCCTCGTCTTCGTAGTCGCCGGCACTAGCCGTGGAGGTGGCTAGCCCCAGCATCGTGATAGCCGCGAAACAACAGAGCAGTCTCCTCATTGCTTCGCCTCCCCTGTTTGTACTCGGGAACTCAGAAGACTTCCCAGGTGGACCGCAGCTGTCTCTTCAAGAAGCTGACGATGTGCGGCATCAACCGTACCGGCGTAACGGACGAGGTTCTGATCCGAGGCGTGTGCGACAAGTGTTACTGGCGGACGGCGTAGATAGGGCGGGCCATCTGCCCGCGCAACTCTTGAACAACGCAAGACAAAAAAGCGCCGTGCCGACGTTCCCGTCGACACCGGCGCCTAATCTTGTTTCGAACCACCGCCCCATGGCCCCTCCCACCATCGACGGGGCGTATGCTGGCGTTCGGGACGGAGTGACTCAAGGACAAAGGCCTCAAGCGCCTCAACTCCTCGCGGGGGAATCCGGTCGCGGTAAGAACGGGTCGCCGCGCGCACCGCCCAACTTCGGACGTGCGGCACTACCGCATCAGGCTCCTGCCTCACGCGCGTGGAGGGCTCCGAGATCTCCAGCGTCTTCCTTATCCTCCGTACTCGCCTCCTCGCGTCTCGACCTTCCGGCACGGCAACCCTCGCTTCGAGTGACTAGATTGTCATCCAGGCGAGTCTCCAGCCGCTTCGGCGGGGCAAGCCCCGCCCTACGGCCAGGAGACGTTCGCGAAGTGCCGGAGCAACGCGCCCGGCAGGGAGAGAAGGGATGACGAGGCGGGTCTTTCTTCAAGGGACTCTGGTCCTGGCGACGACGCCGCTCTGGCGGGCGTCGGCGGCGGTGCCCGCCCGGTTCGCCCAGGCTGCCCCTCGGGCGGCGCCGCAGGGGCAGCTCCGGGTCTACTCAGTCAGGAAGAGGGGATTCGTCATGGTCGAGAGGGTCGTGAAGTCCGACGAGGAGTGGAGGAAGCAGCTCAGTGTCGAGGAGTTCGACGTCACCCGGCGCAAGGGGACGGAGAGGGCCTTCACCGGCGCCTACTGGGACCACCACGAGAAGGGCGTCTACCGCTGCGTCTGCTGCGGAAACGACCTCTTCAGTTCCGAGCACAAGTATGAGTCGGGAACCGGGTGGCCGAGCTTCTGGCGCCCCATCGCGCAGGAGAACGTCAGAACCGCGACGGATCGCGGATGGTTCATGACCCGCACCGAGGTCCTCTGCGCCCGCTGCGACGCGCACCTGGGCCACGTCTTCGACGACGGCCCACAGCCCACAGGGCTGCGGTACTGCATGAACTCCGCCGCGCTCCGGTTCGAGAAGGAGGCCTGAGATGTTCGGCAGGCTCGCGGTCGCCCTGGTCGTCCTGGCTGGGCTCGGGGCAGGGTCCCTCGCCGGCGGAGCCCAGGCCAAGTTCGAGAAGGCCACGTTCGCCGGCGGGTGCTTCTGGTGCATGGAGCCGCCCTTCGATGCCCTGGAGGGGGTCGTCTCGGTCCGCTCCGGGTACACGGGCGGGCAGACGAAGAACCCCACTTACGAGCAGGTCTCGTCCGGAATGACGGGCCACGCGGAAAGCGTGGAGATCCTCTTCGATCCGAAGAAGATCAGCTACGCACGGCTCCTCGAGGTCTTCTGGCGCAACATCGATCCCACCACGCCGGACCGGCAGTTCTGCGATGCCGGGCACCAGTACCGGAGCGCGATCTTCTACCACGACGCCGAGCAGAAGAGGCTCGCCGAGGAGTCGAAGCGGGCGCTCGAGAAGTCGAAGCCCTTCCCGGAGCCCATCGTGACCGAGATCGTGCCCGCCTCCGTCTTCTATCCCGCCGAGGAGTACCACCAGAAGTACTACCGCAAGAACGCCCTGCGCTATAAGTTCTACCGCTACAACTGCGGCCGGGACCAGCGGCTCCGGGAGCTCTGGGGCGAGGCGAAGTGACGTTCCACGTTCTGCGTTCTGCGTTGAGAGCATGGAAGGCACAAGGGCGGTTGCTCGCTGAAGCTCTCCGCGTCAGAATGGGCAGAATCGCAGCCGTCAAGCGTCATGCGTGACTCCCGGCCTTCCATAGAAGTCGCCGGGCGGTTCGGGCGGTCCCGGCGGAGGACGGCGCGCTTCCGCCGGTGGTTTCAAGATTGCTCGTCGCTGATGCGCCTTCCATGGCGCTCGCGACGCGAATCCGTCCGCGGATTCGTCGCGCCGTCCGGACGGGCCCAGGAAGGGCCCGGGTCGCGAAGCCCAGGACGGGCGGGAGAGACCACCGGGACTGCCCGAACCGCACTCCCGTCTCCCTAGCGCAGGAGCCTTATGAACGCCTTTGAGCAGACGCTTCGCAGGTATGGGTGGGAGGGGATCCCGGCCGGGGAGATCGCCCGGCTTCAGGTGAACGTGGGGCTCGGGTGCAACCTGCGCTGCCGTCATTGCCACCTGGAGGCCTCGCCGGAGCGCACCGAACGGATGTCCCGCCCCACGCTCGAAGCCGTGCTCCGCGCGGTGGACCGGCTCCCCGGCGTCCCGGTGGACGTGACGGGCGGCGCGCCGGAGCTCCACCCGGAGCTGCCGTCGTTCCTCGCCGAGGTCGCGCGGCGCGGCAATGCCCTCGTCCTGCGCACCAACCTCGCGGTCCTCCTGGAACCGGGGGCCGAGGGCTTGCCTCCGCTCTTCGCCGACCTGGGGGTGCGCCTCGTGGCCTCCCTCCCCTGTTATCTCGAAGAGAACGTCCGTGCCCAGCGGGGGCCGGGCGTCTACGGGAAATCGATCGACGCGATCCGGCGGCTCAACGTCCTCGGGTACGGGCTCCGCCCGGACCGGATCCTCGACCTCGCGTACAACCCCGGAGGGCCCTTCCTCCCGCCGAACCAGGAGGAGCTCGAGGCCGCCTACCGGCGGGAGCTGGGGGAGCGGTTCGGCGTCGCCTTCACGAACCTCCTGACGCTCGCGAACATGCCGCTCGGGCGCTTCGCGGGCGAGCTCGGTCCCCAGGGCTCGGAAGCCTACCGGAGGCTCCTCGAGCGCTCCTTCCGGGCCGAGAACCTCCCGAACCTCATGTGCCGGGAGCAGGTGAGCGTGGCGTGGGACGGCCGCCTCCACGACTGCGACTTCAACCTGGCCCTGGGCCTCGGCGTCGAGGCCGGCGCCCCCGCCGTGGTGGAGGACTTCGACCCCGCCCGACTGGCCGGCCGCCGCGTCGTCACCGGCGATCACTGCTTCGGGTGCGCGGCGGGGCGGGGCTCGTCCTGCGGCGGAGCCCTCCGCAGCGCGGCCGCCGATGAGTGACGGGCGCGCCCACGAGGACGCCGGCGGCCTCCGTCGCGCCGTCGTCGTCTTCGCGAAGCGTCCGAGAGCCGGGCGGGTGAAGACCCGCCTCTGCCCGCCGCTCCGCCCCTGCGAGGCCGCCCGGCTCTACGGCTGCCTCCTCCGCGACACCCTCGACCTCGTCCGAGAGATCCCCGCCCTCCGCCGGCTCGCTGTAACGCCCTGGTCGGAGGCTGCGTGGTTCCGGCGGGTCGCTCCCGACTTCCGGCTCCTCCGGCAGGGGCCGGGAGGGCTCGGGAGGCGCATGGCGGCGGTGGCGCGCGCCTGCTTCGCCTCGGGGGCCCGATCGGTCGTGCTCCTGGGGAGCGACAGCCCGACGCTTCCACCCAGCTCCATCGAGGCAGCCTTCCGCCGGCTCGAGGACGGCGCGGACGCGGTCCTGGGACCGTGTACCGACGGGGGCTACTACCTCGTCGGTCTTTCGGGTCCGGACGTCTCTCTGTTCGAGGGTGTCCCGTTCTCGAGCCCCACGACCCTCGCCGCCACGCTGGAGCTCGGCGAGCGCTCGGGGCTGAGGGTCGAGACGGTGGAGCCATGGTACGACGTGGACGGGCCCGCGGACTTGGAGCGGCTTCGGCGCGAGCTCGCCGAGCCCTCCGCCGCAGGTCCGGCGCCTCGGACGAGCCGGTTCCTCCGGGAGGGCCCGGGCGGCGGATGAGCGCCGGGCCGTGCTTGAGCGTCGTGGTCCCGGTGCTCGACGAGGCCGCCGCTGCGCCCCGCCTGGTCCGCGACCTGGGCCGGCAGGAGGGCCTCCGGCTGGAGCTCGTGGCGGTCGACGGCGGCAGCCGCGACCGCACTCCCGAGCTCCTCGCGGCCGCGGCCGCCGAGGCCGGCCTCCCCCTCCGCTTCCTCCGCTCTGCGCCGGGCCGGGCCGTCCAGCTCAATGCGGGCGCGCGGGAGGCCGGCGCCTCCGATCTCCTCTTCCTCCACGCGGACTCCGAGCTCGTGGAAAAGGATCTCCTGCGGGATGCACGGGAGCGGATGGAAGCGGAGCGCGCCGCGCGGGGAAGCGAACGCGTCGCGGGCCACTTCGCCCTCTGCTTCCGGAGCGGGGCCGCCGCAACTCCGCTCGCCTGCTACCTCCTGGAAGCGCGGTCGCGGCTGACGCGACGGGGCTTCGTCACCGGCGACCAGGGGCTCTGGCTCTCGAGACGCTACTTCCGAGAGCTCGGAGGCTTCGACGAGTCCCTCCCCCTCTTCGAGGACTGCCGCCTCCTCGACGGCGTCTTCGAGACCGGCGCCCCGATCCGGCTCCCCGGCGTGCTCGTCACCTCGGCCCGGCGGTTCGAGGCCGAGGGCTTCGGGGCGAGACTCCTCGTGAACGCGCTCCTCCGGGGCTGTGAGGCGGCGGGGCTGACGGAGCTCCTCCGGGGAGGCGCCGCGTACCGGCCGCAGGGGAGGACCGGGGCCCTCGACCCGGGGGCATTTTGCCGGCAGATCCAAAGCGCGCTCGCCTCCCGGGGCCTCCGCGCTGCGCTCCGGGCGCTGTCACTCGCCGGCGCCTTCGCGGCGGGCGAGGCCTGGCAGCTCGCCTTCCTCCTCGACTGCTTGCGCGGGCGGCTTCGCGGGTCTCGGCCCGAGGACGTAGCCGGTCCGTGGCTTGGGCGCCTCTCGGCCGCTCCGAACCGGAAGGCGCGGCTCCCGCCCGCTGTCCGGCCGGCGCTCGGTGCCCTCGCCTTCTACGGCTCCTGGCTGTTGGCGGCGGCGGCCTTCCGCCTCCCTCGGCCGGCCCGAGTTGACGCCGCGGGCAACTGAGGCAAGTTTTCCGTCGCTCGCAGGGAGTCCGTCGGGAGGAACTTTGTTGCGCTTGACCGAACTGCACGCCCGCGGTTAACATCATCCCCCCTCTTCGGGGCTATTTCAAAACGTGACCTGTTTCCGGTCAAACAAGTCACACCTTCGCATCCATTTCTGGTAACCGCAACAAAGGAGGAGGTGCAATGGTCAGCGTCCCCATGGGTCCCCCTACCGTCCTGGCCGGCCGCGGCCTCGCTTCCGCTGCAGTTCGCAGGCTCCTCGCCCTTCTCCTGGCGACGGCAGCCGCCTTCGCGGGGACGGCCGCCCACGCGAGCGAAGCGGAGCTCACGATCCCCGACCTCGGCAGCGTATCTTTCCTCGGCTTCTCCGGTCACGGTCTGCTCCTCTTCGGGCTCATCATCTGCATCCTCGGGATGGTCTTCGGGCTCGTGCAGTACGTGCAGATCCGGAACCTCCCCGTCCACCGGGCGATGCGGGAAATCTCGGAGCTCATCTACGAGACCTGCAAGACCTACCTGATCACCCAGGGTAAGTTCCTCGCCATCCTCTGGGCCTTCATCGCCGTCATCATCGTCATCTACTTCGGGTTCCTGCTCCACTTCTCCGCGGGCAGGGTCTTCCTGATCGTGTTCTTCAGCGTCGTGGGTATCCTGGGCAGCTACGGCGTCGCGTGGTTCGGCATCCGGATCAACACCTTCGCCAACTCCCGCACCGCCTTCGCGAGCCTCGGCGGCAAGCCCTACCCGACCATGGCGATCCCGCTCAAGGCGGGCATGAGCATCGGGATGCTGCTGATCAGCGTCGAGCTCGTGATGATGCTCTTCATCCTGCTCTTCATCCCCGGCGAGGCCACCGGACCCTGCTTCATCGGGTTCGCCATCGGCGAGTCCCTCGGGGCGGCCGCCCTGCGGATCGCGGGCGGCATCTTCACGAAGATCGCCGACATCGGGTCCGACCTGATGAAGATCGTCTTCAAGATCAAGGAAGACGACGCGCGAAACCCCGGCGTGATAGCCGACTGCACCGGTGACAACGCCGGCGATTCGGTTGGCCCGAGCGCCGACGGCTTCGAGACCTACGGTGTAACGGGCGTGGCGCTGATCTCGTTCATCCT
>JACRCS010000040.1 GCA_016218905.1 Deltaproteobacteria bacterium | reverse complement strand
TCTGGGACTGAACGAAGAAGAAGGGCTGGTCGGCGTTGGGCCAGGAGGCAGAGGGGCCCTCGTCGAGACGCTCTTCGAGCACCTCGAGAACCTCCTGGCGCAACGGTTCGAGTCCTTCAAAGTCAGCGGGGTCGATCACCGCCAGGCGCTCAGCGAGCACCTTGTCGTGGAGGCCGTGGTAGGCCCAGGACGCGAAGTCGTTGCTGTACTCGGGCTCATCGAACCGGGGTTGAAGGAGCCGCCCACAGAAGTGCTGGTAGAGGCTGCCCAGGGGCGCCCGCGAGACGCCGTCGCGCAGCTCCTTGAGGTCCTCGGCCCGGATTCCAGTGGCCAGCGCCGTGTGGGCGCAGTCCTTGACGGAGAAGGGGGGCAGCTCCATTCCGGCAGCCACGTCGTCGGTCCTGGCATACGACTCCTGAGCGAAGGGCTGGGGGCCGACGGCCTGTCGAACCGCCCGGGGCCTCGCGCAGCATAGCGGGCGAGTCCGGTTCCCTCAAGCGCGGGCCGGTCGTGGCGTTTCGCCGCGAGAGCTGGCTCTGCGATCTGGCCACTTCCCCGGATTCCGCCCCACGTTCGAAGCCGGCGAACGCCCTGCAGGAGACTTCCTAGGGGCTCGCCGGCGCGTCCTCGAGCGGGCGAGCGGGGCCTCCGGAATCTGAAGGTGTGCCAAGTCTCCGCCACCCGCTCCAGACCGGCAGACCGTCCTCGTCACGGAGTCTCAGCACCCGGTCCCCCCTGACCACCTGCGCTGCGAGAAGGGCTGGCTTCCCGCGGATGAGTCCGCGAGCACCCGTCAGTCACCTCCACCTTGTCGGAGGGACCGATGTGGATCTCCTGGTGATCCAGGTACCACAGGGGCCCCAGGGGGACGGGGATCGTCTCCCTTCCCGTCGCCAGGACGAGGACGACGCCCAGGGACATCCCCGGGAGTGGGCTCACGCGCCGGACGCGGAGGACCTCACCCGTGAGCGTCTCGAGGCCCTTCGGATCGTACATCCGCCCATACGTCCCCTGCGGCCCCCAGCCGCCGGGCCCCTTCCAGCGCACCGTGTTTCGGGCATGGCTGCAGTCAAACGGCGCAAGCGCAACGAGCGCGGTCATCGTCAAGAAGAGCGAAGCCTTCCTCATTTCTCACGTCCTTGCCGGGTCGGGCCCGTTCTTCCGGGTTTCAGTTGCCGTGGTCCGCGTCCACTTCGGAGCGGAGGCGGTCAAAGATGTCCGGTATCGCCGCGCTGACGCGGTTCCAGTTGGGGATCTGGGGCGAGCCGAAGGGGTTCTTCCGGAACTCCACGCCCGCGATTTCGAGGACCTGCACGAACGACTCGGCCAGCACGTCCTCCTCGTGGCGATCGTAGGCGAGGCCGTTGATGGCCGAGAGGTCCGCGTACTGGCGGATGGCGTCCTGCGCGCAGCGCAGATAGGCGGCGCGAAGGGAACGGAAGAACGACGCCGAAAGCTGGGCGCCTTCCGACGCCAGCGCGTGAAAGCCGGCCAGGGCGATGTCCTTTGCCATCCGCATGAGGCCCTTGCCCGGGTCCCCAGTTCCTGTCTCCTGGTGCTTGTGCTCGTAGTCGATCCCCAGATCCACCTGGCAGACGCGCCTCGTCGAGTAGTTCCGGAACACCTCGGCGAGGGTCCCCATCTCCAGGCCCCAGTCCGAGGGGATCCGGTTGATCCTGGCCACGTCGACGTTCATGGCGAACTCTCCGGAGAGCGGGTACCGGAAGCTGTCGAGATACGCCAGGAAGGTCGTACGGCCGAGCAATTTCTGGAGGGCCCGCACGAAGGGGGTCACGAAGATCCGGGTCGCCCGACCGTAGAGGCGGCCGCTCACGCGGGCGTAGTAGCCCTTGCAAAACTCGTAGTCGAGGAGCGGGCTCAGGATCGGGTACACGAGCCGGTCGAGCAGAATCCGGTCGTAGGTTAGGATGTCGCAGTCGTGCAGAGCGAGCACCCGGACCTCTGGATCGCCCAGGACGTAGCCGTAGGCCATCCAGGCCGCCAGGCCCTTCCCCGGCTCCCCGAGGTGGAGGTTGTGCTCGCGCATCTCGGCCTTGAGCCCCTCGATGCGGGGCCCGTCGTTCCAGAGGATCTGCACCTTCTGCGGAAGCCGGGAGAAGAACTCGACCGCGTGGCGAAACTGGGCCGGGTCGGCACCTCCGAGGGACACGACGACCTCCCGCACGTAGCTCACCCGGGCAAGCTCGTCGAGGATCCGCCCCAGGGCGGGGCCCTGCAGCTCCGTGTACAGGCACGGCAGCACGAGCGCCAGGGGCCTCTGCGCCGCGTAGGCGGCGAGTTCAGCCTCCATCCTGGCGTCGTCGCGCGGCCCGAGCTCCTGAAAGGTCGTGATGATCCCGTTCTGGAAGAAGTCAGCCATGATCGCTCCTTTCCTGCCTCGGAAATCTCAAGCGAGACGCATCTCCTCCAACCAATCTGCCACGGCCCGGGCCCAACCCACCGGCCCGACACCGGGAACGCGAACGAGTCCCCTGTGGGCCCCTTGGAGGTGCCCTCCGCCGGGTCGTTCCACGAGGCCCCCCTTGTCGACGGCGTGCAACATCAGCAGATCATTTTCACTGTCGCCCAGCCCCAGGGACGGGAGCTTCCTTCCGTATACCTCGGCATAGGCGTCGAGCACCCACCGAACCGCTCCCCCCTTGTCGTTTCCTCCCACGAGGTGCCAGAGCCGACCGCCGCGAAGGACCTGAAGTCGTCGCTTCGAAAGCCAAGACCGAACGGTTTCGAGCTGCTCTTCTCCCGGCTCGGCGAGCCAGTGGAAGGGCTCGTCGAAGTCCCGCTGCCTGGCGCGCTTCGCGTCCTCCGGCGCCAGTCCGGTGATCCGGATGATCTCGCCGAGGTCCATGTCTCCGAAGCCTCGAACCGGAAGGCCGAAGCGTCGCAGCTCCTCCAGCGCCGTCCGCAGGACCGGGTAGGGCGTGCCGAACACCTTGGCGGGCAGCCCGCCGAACCGATCCGGGAATCGGGACCCGAGAGGCCCTTCGCCGACCTGGAACACCGCGCCACCGTTCTCCGAGACAAAGGGGTCGGCCAGCCCGAGCCTCTCCTGCCAGGCGAGCATCTCCGCCCGCGTCTTCGACGAGCACAGGATGACGGGTACGCAAGCCTCCCGGGCGGCGGCCAGGGCAGCGTTCGCCAGACGGAAGTCGTACGTGTCGTGGTCGAGCAGGGTGCCGTCGAGGTCCGTGAAGATCAGACCCAGGGGAGCGGTCCCCGCCCTCCCTGCGCGCTCGCGTCTCGGGGCGGCCGCAGGCAGATCCGCCCCTTTCGGCCGTCGGTGGGCATCAACCACCTACGCCCCCTCCGACAGCGTCCGGCCCAGGTCGGCGAACGCCTCTCCCCGCGCCCACACGTCGATCAGGTAGTCCTTGTGCTCCTCGAAGACTCGGGCCTGCTCCTCCACGACCGCCTCCGCCTCGGCTGAACCCATGTCTTTCGTCTGGTTGATGAACGAGGCGATCCGACCCAGATAGAGGGGCGTCATGACCGTCAGCATCTTCATGCGGTGGTCGGGCATGCGGTGGAACTTGGCGGCGAGTTCGTAGAGGAGCTTCACCCAGACCTCCACCGGGATCGTGAAGGCTTCGGCCGCCTCTCCCCGCAAGCCCTCGAGCGCCTGCGCGACCTCTCCGGAGAACATGGCGTGCCAGACGGGGCCGAACTGACGGTAGCCCTCCTGGAACTCTCGCACCATCCTGGGCTGATCGACCGTTATGGGCTCCGGCTCCAGTGCTTCCTCCCTCCCGAAGGTCGGCACCGGCTCGCTTCCGCGAATCGGCCGCCAGATCGATTCATTCTCCTCCATGAGCTGGAAGAGCGTGCCGCAAACTTGGCGAAACATGGCACCGAGGGCCTCGGCCGGGTCCTTGGCGTCGTGGACCTTGACCCCCAGGTTGGCTTGACAGACCCGGTGGCCGTGGGCGACGGCGTGGGTCGTCATCCAGACGTCGATGCCGAACCGGGCGATGTCCGTGCCCCAGACCTCCTGCTCCAGGAAGTGCCGGGCCAGGCCCCGCGAAAAGGCGAAGTCGCCTCCGATGGGCTGGCGAATCCGCTTGCCGTAAAGGGCCGGGGTGAGGTTGTAGACGATGTTGTTCGTGATCGTGCCGTCATACTTGTAGCGGGCGTACACGGGGGCGACGAACTCAAAGTCCCTTTCCAGGACCGGATCCAACAGGTACTTCACCCAGTCGGGGCTGATGCTGCGCAGGTCGGAGTCGACGCACGCGCACGCCTTGACCTTCAGCCGGTCGGCCGCCTCGAAGATCGCCCGAAGCGCGGTTCCCTTCCCCGCCACGCCTCGGTAGATCGTGACGAGTTTTTCCTGCCACGGCTTGGTCTGGACATCGATGGCGACGTCCCGACAGTCATCGGTGGAGCCCCCGTCGGCGACCAGGATGGCCGATCGGTGGGTAGGAAAGTGTTCGAAGAGGCCTTCGGAGACCGTCCGGACAACGTGGGCGATAGTCGCCTCGTTGTTGTAGCAGGGGATGCCCACGAGGATGTCCGCTTGCCGGATCTCCTCCAGGCGCTTATGCACATAGGGGCGAAGTGCGGTGCCGTAGTTGCCATTCATGGTTCGCCTTCGGGAGAGGTCGTCACGCTGGACGGGGTTGCCGGCTTGAGGCTGACGCCCCACTTGTTCAACGGCGAGTATGCCCCGACGGTGCCCTCCCGGGAAGGTCTTCGGCAGGCGCGCCGCGCTCCCGGCGGCCTCGTGCGCACCGACTCAAAGAAGTGGTGACAGCAACTGTCTTGCTGGTCAAAGATATGCATCTCGAGACGACGCGGGTCCCTGCAGAGCCAACACAAGTTCAGCCGTTAGTCGCTGGATCTCCTCTTGCGACTTCATGTAGTAGCTCGCACTACCAGTGCCAGTGTAGCCCACGCGAACGCCGAAGACCCCCTCGCTTCTCAAGCGAAAGACATCCTCGTCCGTCTCGTCGTCGCCGACAAACAAGGATCGACCGCATCCGGAACTCTCCATAAGGAGCAGGAGGGCATCCCCTTTGTTAGGAGCGTCCGGTGGGATCAGATTCTCGACATACACTCCCGCAACTCTTCGGGGAGCGCTGGACAGGCGCTGGACGGCGAGAAGGATCGACCTCTGCGCCGCTTCTCGGTCGGGTGCTTGTCGGTAGTGGAGCGATAGGGTCATTCCTTTGTTCTCGACGACGATCCCCCGTTCATGGAGATCAGGAAGAAGCTCTCTCAGTTGCGCCTCCCAATCAATACATTGGCGGACGAACCGCTGTTCAAGGAACTCGCGCCCGGGCAGTCCCTCCGCACCGTGGTTTCCAACGACAAAATGGGGCTCGAAACCGAGATGTTTGCGAGCATCGCGGCAGGCCCGGCCCGTGATGACTGCGACCGTCGTCGACTCGCAGAGGCGGGCCAACCCCTGGCGCACGGGTTCGGGAATCCGAATCCGGGACGGATCGGGGACCAGGGGTGCCAGCGTGCCGTCGAGGTCGAAGGCGAGGAGGGTAGAGCGGTCCACAAAGCCACGAAGCGCGGAGAGCCCGGCGTCACTGAACAGGTAGGTCGTCGCCTTTTCCGGGGTCATTGCGCCCGCCCGATTCGCGCCGCAAACTTCTCCCGCTGCCGGATCCGGGCGGCATCGAGGAGCATCCGACCGGCCCAACGGTAGACGTTGAAGTCCCGCACCAGCGCTCGGAGGCTTCGCATGCGCTCCCGCTGCTCGTACTCGGGCATGGTGAGCGCGCGATACAGGGCGTCGGCGGTCTGCTCGATGTGGTAGGGGTTCACGATGAGGGCCTCGTGCAGTTCCTGCGCCGCACCGGTGAATTGGCTGAGTAGCAGGACCCCTCGTTCGTCGTCGCGGGAGGCCACGTATTCTTTGGCCACCAGGTTCATCCCGTCGTGCAGGGAACTCACGACGCAGAAATCAGCCAGCCGGTAAAAAGGCTCTATCTCCTCGGCGGAGAAATGCCTCCTGATGTGGATGATCGG
>JACRCS010000496.1 GCA_016218905.1 Deltaproteobacteria bacterium | reverse complement strand
GTCGAGGGCCGGCATGACCGTCACGTCGGCGCGGGGATGGGGCGCCTCTCCGAAGGCGAGGCCGAGCCCGGGGCGCAGGCAGACCCGAACCGAGCTCCGGAAGATCTCCCTCGACGGCTCCGGGCCGGATGAGGCCGGCTCTTCCGAGAGGTAGCGGACGAGGCCCCGGTACGCGACCTCGTCCGCGGCCGGGTCGGCGAAGCGGCCGCACTCGACCACGATGCTCGGGTAGCCGGCGTGCGTGGCCTCGACCAGGGAGCCGATCCGAAGATCGCTCCACACGTACCGGGTGCAGAAGCAGCCGGCGATGGCGAGGTGGGGAGCGTCGAGCGTGGGGCCGAGGGCGAACGGGGGAGTCTCCCCGCTCGTGTTGTGGAGGTCGGCGAGGGACTCCGGGCCGAGGGAGTCGAGCAGGGCCAGGGCTTCGTGGGCAACCTCGGGTTCGTCGCCGTCGCACGGAGGGACGAAGCAGCGGTTCAGGTCCCGGCGTCCGGGGAGGGCGCGGTGGTGAAAGCCGGGATCAGCCAGGGCCGCTTCGACCGAGCCGATGAAGATGGCCGCGCCGGCGTACGGGACCTGTCCGGAGGCGAGCCAGCGGTGGAGCGCCCGGATGCCCGACGGTTCGTTCCCGTGGAGGAGCGTCGCCACGGCCCGGAGCCGGGAGGGGTCGCGCCCTCGGCGCCGGAGAAGGGCCGGGCCGCCCAGCCAGCGAAGAAACCCCTCCACGGTCTCCGGCAGCTCGGAAGGAAGCGGCGCGTCGCAGACTCGAATCCTCCCCATGCTCAATCCAACGGCCAGAGGTGGACGGGTTCGCCGCCGGCGGAGAGCTCCATATAGCGCTCCAGCATCTCCAAGAGGGCCTCCTCGCGCCCGCGCCGGCGCTCCAGCGCGAGGGCAGTCCGTTTCTGCCAGTTCGCCCCGGTCCGACCCGTCTCGGCGCGAAGCTCCACGATGCGGAGGAGTTCGTCCCGCTCCTGCGCCTCGACGCCGGAGGTTTCGAGTCCCTCCCGGGCGAGCGGAAGGAGGTCCTTCACGAGCTCGTCCGCCTTTCGGTGCCTCACGCCCTCGGGTGAGGGCCACGCCAGCGTCGCCCCGAGCCCGAGCTCCGCCGAGCGGTAGAAGTTGCGCTGCACTTCCGCGAAGGGAAGCTCCCTCGTGTGCTCCCGGACGCGAGGCGCCAGCGCCACCGTAAGGCCCAGGAGGAAGGCGGCGTTCGCCATCATGTCCACCGTCGTCGGACCGGCCGGGAGAGCGCGCAGCTCGATGCGCAGGTGACCCCCGTCGGTGGGGTCGTAGACGGGCCGATTCCAGCGCCATACGGTGCCCTGGTGGATCCTCAGCTCCGCGAGCGCCGGCACGCGGCCTTCCCGGGCCTCGACGACGGGCCTCTCCGCGCTCAGGATCGGGAGCATCGGTTCGAAGACCTCCACCGTCTGCCGGAAGAGCTCCAGCGCTCCCTCGTCGATCCACTGCCACCCGAAGCACGCCCGCGGCAGGGGCCTGGGCGCTCCGGCCCCCGGAGACCTCGGCCGCGGCTCCGTCGCCTGTCGGAAGAGGGCGACCCGGGTCTCTTCCCAGAGGAGGTGCCCGAGGAAGAAAGGCGAGTTCCCGGCGACCGAGAGGACGGGAGCGGTGGCGAGCTGGGCCGCGTTGTAGAGGGCGGCGAACTCGGCGGGGTCGGTCCGCAGGTGGAGCTGGAAGGACGTCATGGCGCCTTCCAAGGTCACGGTGTCGTTCCAGACCTCCAGGGGCTCCGCCCCATCGATGCGCACCCGGAACGACTCGCCCCGCCGCTCCCGGATCCGATGCCCGAGCGCCCGGTAGCGAGGCAGATCGGTCATCGAGCCCGGCCCGAAGTCGTCCCGGTTCAAGGTGGGGAGGATCCCGATGACCGCGACCCGGCCGCCGTGCGGCTCGGCCGCCCGGCGGGCCTCGGCCAGGGTGCTCGCGATCTGGTCCGAGAAGGCGGCGAAGGGCCGGCCGGCGAAGGAGACCGGCGCGAGGTTGAACTCGAGGTTGAAGCGCGCGAGCTCGTGAGTGATCCGCGGGTCGGTGGTCTCTTTGAGCACGCTCCGGTTGAGGGGGAGGGGGCGGCCCGCGCCGTCGACGAGGAAGAGCTCCAGCTCGCAGCCGAGCGTCCTCGGGCCCGAGCCGAAACCCGGCCGGCCCAGCAGGAGCTCGAGCGCGGCGAGGCAGTCCCGCAGCTTCGATGCGAAGCGGCGGTACTCGGCCTCCCTGAAGCGTTCCCGATCGATGGCCTGACCCACGCCTGCCTCCCAGGTTCCGAGCCTTGGCGCACTCGCCGCCATAGATTATCACGAAGCTCTCAATTCCCTAGTGTCCCGTGCGGTTCGTTCGTGCATGGCAACCGGCAGGGCAGGGGTTGAACAGCAGGCAAGGACTTTCCAGACGGGACACCAGCGAGTCCCATGGGCGAATCTCGGCGGATTTGACGGTGGAAGCCCCGCCGGCTATACGGGACTCGACGAGAAGAGCATGGAGGTGGCCTTGGACTTCGCCGTACCGCGGGAGATTCAGGAGCGACAGAGAGAGTTCGGGGCCTACCTGCGCCGGGCGGTCCAGCCGCACCTGCGCGAGTGGATGGCACGCGGCGAGATCCCCCGCACCTACTTCACGGAGCTGGGGGCGGCGGGCTGGCTCGGCTTCGGCTGGGAGGGCGAGACTCCGCAGGAGCGCTCCTGTCTCGAACGGGCGCTCCTCCTGGAGACCCTCGCCGCCCTCTCCCCCGGCGCCGCCGTGGCCCACCTGGCTCAGGTCTCGCTGGGCCTGAAGGGCATCCTCCTCTTCGGCTCCGAGGCGTTGCGGCAGGCCTACGTCGCGCCGGCCGCCCGCGGCGAGACGCTCCTTTGCCTCGGGCACACGGAGGCGGCCGCGGGGAGCGACGCTGCAGCGATCCAGATGCGCGCCGACCGGGTGGAGGGAGGCTGGATCCTCAACGGAGCCAAGGCGTTCGTCACCAACGGCTCGGCGGCCGATTTCGGCGTGCTGACCGCCGTCTCGGAGCCGGAGGCGGCCCGGAACCACCGCGCGTCCATGTACCTGGTCGATCTCCGTTCGCCGGGCGTGACGCGCTTCAAGCTGGACAAGCGGGTCTGGATCCCGTCGGACCTGACGCGTCTGACGCTCTCGGACGTCTTCGTCCCGGAGGAGAACCTCCTGGGCCGGCGGGGGCGCGGCCTCCATCAGGTGCTCGAGATCTTCGGCCTGAGCCGCATCCTCATCGCGGCGATGACGGTGGGCACGGCGAAGGGGGCCTTCGAACTCGCCTTCGAGCACGGGAAGAACCGGAAGGCGTTCGACACCCGGCTGATCGACTTCGAGGCGAAGGGCTTCGAAGCAGCGGACCTCTTCGCGGAGCTGGAGTCCTCCCGCCTCGCCGTCTGGCGCGCCTGCTGCGCGGTGGACGAGGGGCGGGACTTCCGCCTCGAAGGCTCCATCGCCAAGTACCTCGCCGTGAAGACCGCTCGAAGCGTGACCCAGTGGGCCGCCGACTTCTTCGGAGCCGTCTCGGTCCTCTTCGGCCACCCCGTCCACAACTTCCCCCTGGACGCCTGGGCCTCCTCCCTCGGCGAGGGCACCCAGGACATCCAGAAGCTGGTGATCATCCGGGAGCTGTTGAGAAGAGGCTGAGGCTAAGGTCAAGGTTGAGGTTGACGGCTGGGGGTCCATCCAGTCCATAAGGTCCATTGCGTCCATCCAGTCCACAAAACGCCAACCATTCAACCGCCAACGACCGCCCAGCGACGACTGAAAACCGAAAACCGCTTTCGTTGCGGTACCGCGCCCTTCCCGCTATGATCGCCCGGTCCGTTCCCCCTTCTCTCTTTCGGCGAATGCCTTGAAACCGCACTTCATCGTGGACGACCTCGGGCGGCGCGTCGCCCTGGACCCGGTTCCCCGGCGGATCCTCTCCCTCATCCCCAGCGTCACCGAGTTCCTCTTTGACGTTGGGCTCGGCGCGCGCGCGGTGGGACGCACGAGCTTCTGCATCTCCCCCGAAGAGTGCCGGCCCCTACCCGCCGTCGGCGGTCCGAAGACGGTGGACCTCGAGCTCGTGCGGGCGCTTCGTCCCGACCTGATCCTCGCCAACGCGGAGGAGAACCGCAGGGACCAGGTGGAGGCGCTCCTCTCGGAGGGTTTTCGGGTCCACGTGGCCTTTCCGCGGGACCTGGGCGGTGCCGCCCGCCTCCTGCGGTCTCTGGGTGAGCTCCTTGGCGTCCCCGCGCCCGCGGAGGCGCTCGCCCGGGAGTTGGAGGGCGTTTCGGCGCCGCCTCCGGGCCCCCGGCCCCGGTGCGCCTGCCTCATCTGGAAGGATCCCTACATGACGGCCACCCGGGAGACGCTCACGTCGGCCCTCCTGGAGGCGGCCGGCGCCTCGAACGCCTTCGCGGAGCTGCCCGGTCGCTATCCCCGCGTGGAGGTCGAAGAGCTCGTCGCCGCGAGCCCCGCGGCGATCCTGCTGCCCTCCGAGCCGTACCCGTTCGGGGAGGCCGACGCGGCAGAGCTCGAGGCCCTCGTGCCGAGCGCCGCGCTGCTGCGTGTTCCGGGAGAGTGGGTCACCTGGTACGGGAGCCGGATGGCGAACTCCATCGCCGCGCTGCGCCGCGTGCTCGACCCGCTTCGGGTGGCGGCGTGACGACTCCGGAGGGGGCCCTGCCCGGCGACAGCCACAAGCTGATCCTCCTGGAGGACATCTCCCGGATCATCGTCTCCTCCCACGACCTCGCCGAGACCCTGGACCACATCGCCGGCCTCCTCGCCGATCGGATGGGCGTCGACGTCTGCTCCATCTACCTCTTCGAGGACGGTCTCCTGGTGCTCCGGGCATCCCGGGGCCTCGAGCCCGGCGCACTGGGCCGCGTCTCCATGACCGTGGGCGAAGGGTTGACCGGACTCGCCTTCGAGACCGCCGAGCCCGTCAACGTGGCGGACGCCCCCAGCCACCCCCGGTACAAGTTCTTTCCCGGCATCGGCGAGGAGGCCTTCCGCTCCTTCGTCGGCGTGCCCTTGATCTACCGCCGGCGGGCGATCGGTGTCCTCGCGGTTCAGACGACCCGAGCGGCTCGGATGCCCCCGGACGACGTCCGCCTCCTCGTCACGGCCGCGAGCCAGCTCTCGACGGTAATCGCCCACGCGCGGCTGCTCGCCTCCGGGGCCGAGAGCCCTGCGGAGCAGGCGGGGGAGGAGGAGCCGCGCCCCGGCTTCTTCCGGGGGATCGGGGCGTCCAGGGGGGTGGCGCGCGGCGCGGCCCTCGTCCTCGCCGAGGAGCCCGGGATCGAGGTCTTCTGCGAGGGCGCCGGAGGGGGGGTCGAGGCCGAGCTTGCGGCGTTCGAGGAGGCACTGGGCCGCAGCATCGCGGACGTGGTGGAGATCCGGGATCAGGTGCGGAAGGCGCTCTCCGAGGAGGACGGGGCCATCTTCCACGCCCACCTGATGATGCTCGAGGACCGGGGCATCCAGGAGAAGGTCCGGGCACAGATCCGCACGGGGGCGGCCGCCGCGCGTGCCGTGGCGACGGTCTCCCGCAGCTACATCGAGACCTTCCGCCGCCTGGAGGATCCGTACCTGCGGGAGCGGGCCGCGGACGTGCGGGACGTAGGCGAGCGCCTCATCCGCCACATCCAGGAGGAGAAGCACCCCGGGGCGGAGCTGGCCTTCAGCGAGCCGACCGTGGTCATCGCCGAGGACATCACCCCCTCGCTCTTCGTCCGGCTCATGCAGCCCCATCTGGCCGGGGTCGCCCTGGCGCGCGGCGGGGAGAACTCCCACACCGCCATCCTCTGCCGCTCGGCGGGCATCCCGGCGGTCGTCGGCCTGGGGGAGAAGGTCCCGCCCGTGGTGGCCGGAGAGCCCGCAATCCTGGACGGCAACGTGGGCCTGCTCTACCTCTCGCCCTCGGAACGGGTCACCCGCGAGTACGAACGCCTGGCCGAGGACACGGCCAAGGTCGAGGCCGAGATCCTCACCCACCTTGGCGAGCCGCTCACGACCCGCGACGGGGCCCGCGTGCGGCTCCTCGGAAACGCGGCCCTCGTGGCGGACATCCCAAAGATCGTTCAGGCGGGCGGCGAAGGCGTCGGTCTCTACCGGACCGAGTTCCCCTTCCTGATCCGGACGAGCTTCCCGGACGAGGAGGAGCAGCTCGACATCTACGCCAAGATCCTCGGGGCGCTGGAGGGCCGGCCGGCCACTCTCCGGACGCTGGACGTCGGCGGCGACAAGAGCCTCCCCTACCTGCCGGTGCCCAAGGAGGAGAACCCGCACCTGGGCTGGCGCTCCATCCGGGTGAGCCTCGACATGCAGGAGCCCTTCCGGATCCAGCTCCGGGCGCTCCTGCGGGCGAGCCTCCTGGGGCCGCTGCGGATCGTCTTTCCGATGATCGCCACGGCCGGGGAGCTCCGGGAGGCGCGCGGGATCCTGGAGGAGGAGCGCGAGGGGCTCCGCAGCCGGGGCGTCCGCCTGCCCGAGGTTCCCGTCGGCGCGATGGTGGAGGTGCCCTCCGCCGCCCTCGGGCTCGAGCGGCTCGCCCCCCACGCCGACTTCTTCTCCATCGGGACGAACGACCTCGTCCAGTACCTCCTCGCGGTGGACCGTGCCAACCGCAAGGTCGCGCACCTCTACGACCCGCTCCATCCCACCGTGCTGGAGACCATCGGCCGGATCGTCGAGACCGCCCGGCGGTGGCAGCGCCCGGTGGCGGTCTGCGGCGAGATGGCGGGCCGGCCTCTCGGGGCCGCCGCCCTGGTGGCCCTCGGGGTGAAGGAGCTCTCCCTGAGCCCGGGGGTCCTTCCCCGCGTGCGGCGCCTCATCCAGCTCGTGGACCGAAGGCGGCTCCTCGGCCTCGCGACCCGCCTGAAGGCCGCCGAAGGGGCCGAAGACGTGAAGCGGCTCCTGCGCGACGAGCTGAGGGACGAGGGTGTCCCCGAGCCCCTCTGGGCCACCGAGTAGGAGAGATGGCCGGCGGGTCGCGCACGATCCTCCACGTAGACATGGACGCCTTCTACGCCGCGGTGGAGCAGCTCGATCACCCGGAGTGGGCGGGGCGGCCGGTCATCGTGGGCGCGGACCCTGCGGCGGGAAGAGGCAGGGGGGTCGTGGCGGCGAGCTCCTATGAGGCCCGGGCCTTCGGCGTACGCTCGGCGCTTCCTATCAGCCGCGCCTGGAAGCTCTGCCCCCAGGGCGTCTACGTGCGGCCCCGCTTCCGCCGGTACGCAGAGGTCTCCGAGCGCGTCTTCACGATCTTTCGTCGCTACACCGACCTTGTGGAGCCGCTCAGCATCGACGAGGCCTTCCTGGACGTGACGGGTTCTCGGCGGCTCTTCGGGACCGGCGAGGAGACAGGACGGGCCCTCAAGGCGGCGGTCCGGACCGAGACGGGGCTCACGGCCTCGGTGGGAGTGGCCCCGAACAAGTTCCTCGCCAAGATGGCCTCTGAGCTCGGAAAGCCCGACGGCTTCGTCGTCGTGCCCTCCGGAGCCGAGCGGGAGTTCCTGGCCCCGCTGCCCCTGGCGAGGCTCTGGGGCGTGGGGCCGAAGACCGAGGCGAGGCTCACGAAGGTGGGCCTCCGGACCATCGGAGACCTGGCGGCGCTCCGGCCGGAGGACCTTCGGTCCATGCTCGGAGAGGCCGGGGAAGAGCTCTGGCACCTCGCCCACGGCAGGGACGAGCGGCCGGTCGTCACGGACGGCGAGGCGAAGTCGATCGGCGCGGAGACCACCTTCGACGAGGACACCGGGGACGCCGGGCTCGTCCGCAACACCCTCCTGGAGCTCTCGGACCGGGTCGCGGCCCGGCTCCGGGCCCACGGCCTCCTCGCCTCGGGCGTTACGCTCAAGTTTCGCGACGAGGACTTCCGCACCGTCACCCGCTCGGCGACGCTGGCGCGCTCCACGGACCTCGCCGAGGACCTCTTCGCCGAGATCCTCCGGTGCCTCCAGCGCGTCGGCTGGAAGGGTAAGCCCGTGCGCCTCGTCGGCGTCACGGCGACCCGGCTCCGCCCCGCGCAGAGCGCACCCCTTGCTCAACCGGACCTCTTCGCCGCGCCCGAGCCCGCGGAGGCGAAGACGGGCCGGCTTCGCCGGGTCGCCACCACCGTGGACGAGATCCGGAAGAAGTTCGGGACCGACGCCATCGCCCGGGCGGCGCTGATGCGGGGCAGGCGGGGGAGTAGCGGGGGAATGAAGAATGAAGAATGAAGAATGAAGAATATCGCGCGGGCGGCGCTGGTGCGGGGCAGGCGGGGGGGAGTGGCGGGTCAAACGGGCGGTGGGGCTACGCACGGGCACGACCTTGGGCACGAGTCCGCGCGAGAGGAAGCTGGGCGAGACGTAACAGTGTTTGATGTACTCCGAGTTCGCTCGGGTGGATAATTTAGCGTGGCTCGGTTCGGCCAGGGGCTTCCTGGACGGCTCATGCACTTCGCTTCGGCAGCAGGAGGAGAGAACTCGGACGTACCGGAGGAACTCCCATGCTTGAGCCTCGAGGAGCCAAAGTGCGGCGGGAGCGCCCCCATCAGGGGCGCCGGAGGGCACACTGGGCCAAAAGGCGACCGGCGGTCGGGGAAAGAAGCTGGGCGCTGCGGGAGAGGATCGCCGAGCTCGAAGCCGAGCGCGACCGGCTGCGGGCATCCTTGCGGCGGGCCCAGAGGGAGCGGGAGGAGCTCTCGGGCAACCTCGAGGAGCGGGAGCGCAGGTACCGGGCGATCTTCGATCGAACTTTCCAGTTCATCGGGTTGATTACCGCCGACGGAACGGTCATCGAGGCGAATCGAACGGCGCTCGACGCGATCGGCGCCGGTTTGGACGAGGTAACCGGGAGGCCGTTCTGGGAAACGCCGTGGTGGGCCCACTCCGCCGCAGAGCAAGCGAAACTGCGGGCGGCGGTGGAGGCGGCGGCGCGCGGTGAGTTCGTGCGTTTCGAGACCAGCCATCCCTCGAGTGAAGGCGGCCTGATCCACGTCGACTTCTCGCTCAAGCCCATCCGGGACGACAAGGGCGCAGTCGTCTTTATCATCCCCGAAGGCCGAGACATCACGGATCGCAAGCGGGTCGAGGAGGCGCTGCGGGAAAGCGAGGCACTGCGTCAGAGCGAGGCAAGATTCCGGGAGCTCGCCGACCTTCTCCCGGAGACCGTCTTCGAGACGAACGTCAAAGGGATCATCACGTTCCTCAACAAGAAGGGTCTCGAGCTCCTCCGTCGCACGCCGGAGGAGGTGGCCCGAGGCATCCGCGGCAGGGACCTGCTCAGTCCTTCCGAATGGCTGAGGGCGAGGCAGAACGCCGAGAGGGTTCTCCGGGGGGAAACCGTGGGCGTCCAACCCTACACGGCCGTCGACAAGGAGGGGACCCCCTTCCCCGTCCTCGTCCACTCCATGGTCGTGAGGCGGCGAGACGAGGTAACCGGCTTCCGCGGCGTGATGGTCGACATGAGTGAGCTTCACAAGGCGGAGCGGGAACGCATCCGCCTCGCCACCGCGGTCGAGCAAGCCGGGGAGGCCGTGGTCATCTGCGACTCCGAAGGCGTGATCGAATACGTGAACCCCGCCTTCGAGAAGATCACGGGCTACTCCAGGGCGGAAGCCGTGGGGCGCGACGTCATGTTCCCCAAGGTTGAGGAGGGCGAGCCCGAGGCCTTCCATGGCCTGAAGGACGCCCTCGCCCGGAAGAACTCCTGGGCGGGGCGGCTCGTCGGACGCAGGAAGGACGGCGCCCCGTACGAGGAGGAGTGCACGGTCTCGCCGGTCCGTGAACGGTCCGGCGACGTCACCCACTACGTCGCCGTCTGCCGCGACGTCACGGAGCGTTCCCGGCTCGAGCGTCAGTTCCGCCAGGCCCAGAAGCTGGAGGCCTTGGGTACCCTGGCCGGAGGGATCGCCCACGACTTCAACAACGTCCTCATGCCCATCATCGGTTACACCCAGCTCACGCTCGACGATTTGCCGGACGAGGGCGAGGCCACGGAGAACCTCGAGAGGGTGCTCTCCGCGGCAGAGCGCGCGCGGGACCTCATCGGCCAGATTCTCGCCTTCAGCCGCGAGGTCGAGCAGCCCCGCCGGCCGGTGCGCATCGCGCCGCTCGTGAAGGAAACCCTGAAGCTGATGGCTGCCTCCCTTCCGAAGACGGTCGAGATCGTGGGGCGGATCGAAACCGAGGACGACTTCGTCCTGGCGGATCCGATACGCATCCACCAGGTCCTCGTCAATCTGTGCACGAACGCGGGGCTCGCCATGGAGGGCAGACCAGGGGTCCTCGAGGTGGCGTTGGGAGACGCCCACGCCGATTCGGCGGAACTCGCGCGCTACCTGGAGGTGCGGGAGGGTCCGTACCTGAAGCTCCGGGTCGCCGATAGCGGGTGCGGGATGACGGCGGACGTATTGGAGCGCGCCTTCGAGCCGTTCTTCACGACGCGCGCCGGCCGAGGCGGCACCGGCCTCGGTCTGGCTGCCGTTCATGGCATCGTCAAGGGCCTCGGTGGCGCCGTCCGGGTCTACAGCGAACCCGACCGGGGGACCGAGTTTCACGTCTATCTACCGAAGGCGAAGGGCGCGGAAGAGCCGACCTCCGGACCGGAGGCCGAGGTCCCGAGGGGAACCGAACGCGTGCTTCTCGTCGACGACGAGGAGGCGATCGTCGAACTCGGACGAAAGATTCTGGAGGACCTGGGGTATCGGGTCGTCGGGACCACGAGCAGCCCGGAGGCGTTCCGGCTCTTCCGAAACGGACCCGACGACTTTGACGTAGTGGTGACGGATCAGACGATGCCCGTGATGACGGGTCGGTCCCTCATTCAGCGGATCCGCCGCGTGAGGAAGAAGATTCCCGTCATTCTGATGACCGGCTTCAGCCGGGCGGTGTCGGAGAGGGAGGCTCAGGCCCTGCGGGACGTGCTCATCCTTTCCAAACCGGT
>JACRCS010000050.1 GCA_016218905.1 Deltaproteobacteria bacterium | reverse complement strand
TCGCCAGGAACCTCCCCGACGTCTCGTCCCAGGTGAGTCCCGACAGCCCTCCGACGCGGGCGCCCTCCACCTCGAGGTCTCGGGGGAGAACGGCGCGCCCGAGGAGGGAGAGGCCGGTGACGGGAACGGGAGTCGCAGGTGAGGCCGATGCCGGCGAGAGAAGCAGGGCCGGAAGGAATGCCAGGATCGCAGATCTCACGAAAGGGTCTCCTCCCTCGAAAACGCGCAGCATAGGCTCTCGGAACCCCCGTCGCAAAGGTCGACGAGCCGTGTGTCGACGATCCCTGCCTGACGATCCGAGGGTCGACGATCCGTGTCGAGTCTCGCGGGCCCTGGCGTGGGTGTCGCCGCGATCGCCAGGGCCGGTCTGCCCGGAATCCCGCGCGACGAGAATGCGACGTGGGACGCCGCGGTCGCGCGCCGTCAGCTCTCGGCGCGTCCGATCAGTCTCGGGACCTCTCCCGGCTCCGGGAAGCGCCCGGTGTCCCCCTTCGAGTAGACGAGAGTTCCGTCGACGACGACGTCGAAGACTCCTCCGGAGCCCTTCGTCAGCGTCGCGTCAACTCCGAACGCCTTCTTCAGCTCGGCCGCCAGACCGGCGGCCCTCGGCTCGTAGTTTCAAACGATGCAGTAGGTGATCTCGACCCTCATCGCGGCCTCCCGTGCCGGATTCTATGGGGTGGGCGGGGAGCAGACGTCCTGTCCCTCGACCGGTTTGCGCTTGCCGTTCTGGCGCCGGACGACGCGAGCCTGGAGCAGCAGGAACGACAGCGTGGTCACGACGCCCGCGAGCATCACGAAGAGCTCGATCCCGGGTCCCGTAGACCTCCGGGGCGAGAACAGCAGGGCTACCAGGATGGGCGCGACGAACTGATTGACGAAGAGCCCGGCAAAGACGAGGCGGTTGGTCCAGCTGGTGGCGAGGAAACGCCACAGGAACAGCCTGGGGTTTGAGATCACGGCGCTGGCCGCGAAGAGCGCCATGAAAGCCATCTCGAGGAGCGAGATTCCCACCCGCGGGTCTGCGTGGACGCTCAGGTAGGTTGGATTCCCCAGGAGATAGCCGAGCAGGCTCAATCCCCCGGGGACCAACGCCAGGTGGATCAGCATGTCGTCCATGAGGAACGCCGACTCCGGCGTGTCCCTGAGGGCGATCACGAGATCGTAGAGGCAGAACAGCGCCAGCCCGATGGACGTCATGGTCGAGGTCAGCACGATCCCCGAGAAGCTCGCCCAGAGCTCGGGCGGCATCATCGCGAGCATGACGATCGACGACACGTTGCCACCGAGGACCAGACCGGTCATCGCGAGGCTCAGCGCCATGGGCCAGGTCTCGACGTGGATGCGGGCCTGCCGCACCAGAACCATGATGAGCAGCGAGAAGGCTGTGAACGGCGACATTACCGGCGCCGCTGGCGTGTAGAAGACGGGATGCCCGATGAGCCACGCCAGCATGACCCCGCAGGCCGCAACCGCGAGCACCACATCGACGGCCGTGGTCCATTGCCGCTGCGAGGCGCCGATGGGTACGTGGTCGCTGGGAACGTCACCTTGCATCATTGGCAGAGATCCTCCAGTCGCTTCGAACCCAGCTCGCGCCCCGGCGCGAGCGAGACGGTAAAGGCGAGGAAGGCGATGCCGAGGCAGACGGTCGGCGCGAGGAAGAAGTACCTCAGGCTGATGCCGAGGAGGATGCCGAAGCAGCCGGCGAGGGCGACCGCCGTGAACCGGAAGAGCTCCGGGACCGCGCCCCGGCTTCTTGCCACGGCGAGGGCGAGGATTCCCGTCAGCGCGAGGAGGAGGGAGAACGTCAGGCTGAAGCCGTCGAAAAATTCCATCATCGTCCGGTGAGAAGCGCCCGGAAGCGCGAAGCCGTAGCCGGTCATCAGCTCGGTCAGCTTCGCCTCGGTCTCGTTCCTCTGGGCCTGTGGGCGCGCGAAGTGTCCGGCGAGGTGGACGAAGGAAGTCAGTATCGAGGTCCTGTCGCCGAGGCGGAATGCGACGAGGGAGAGCTTCGACATGGCTCCTCCGGGGTTTCGGTGTTCGTCCATGGGGTCGGGTCGGAACCGAGACGGATGATAGCCGTCCGGTCGAGATCCGGGTCCGGGACCTATGATTCCGCGTCCATTCCGGGCGGGACTGTTAAGGAAACGGGAGGAGGGCCGTTCCATGGGTGACGACCCGAGGAAGGAGGCTCCCGTGAGCGCGGTCCGGCCGGTACCGAGATCCAGTCCCCCGGAGGCCCTCGAGACGCTTTTTCGCGAGCACGGACCGCTCGTCTTCCGGACGGCATACCGGGTGACCGGGAGCGCCGCCGATGCCGAGGACGTCCTCCAGACGATCTTCCTCCGGCTCGTCGCCCGATCGGACCCCGGGAGTCTCGGGAGCGAGCCCCGCGCTTACCTCCGCCGGGCCGCCGTGAACGGCGCGCTCGACCTCGTGAGGACCCGCCTCTCCGGGGCCGGGACGTTCGCCCTCGAGGATCATGGGGGGGACGTCGAGGCCCGGGGAGTGCTGCCCGACGCGGCGGCCGAGGTGCGGGAGCTCCGAGCCCGCCTCCGCCGGGCGCTCGCGCGTCTTTCCCCTCGGAGCGCGGAGGTCTTCGTCCTCCGGGCTCTCGAGGGCGTCCCGAACCGGCAGATCGCCCACCTCCTCGGATCGTCCCCTGCGGTCGTCGCCGTCCAGTACTTCCGTGCCCGAACCCAGCTCCGGAAAGAGCTCCTCACCGAAGGGGGAGGCCCGTCATGAAGAACGACATCCTCGACAAGGCCGTCGCGGCCGTCCAGAACCACGAACCCGATCCGGCCGCCGTCGACGCGGCGGTCCAGCGCGTCGGCGACGCGATCACGAGCCCTGTCGCTTCGTCGCCTCTCGACGAGACGCCGCTCGTTCTCCGCGGCTGCGCCGACATCCAGGCTCTCGTCCCGGCGTTCGTCGCCGGAAAGCTCGCCCCGGCGAGGGCGCTCCTCGTCGAGGACCACACCCGTTCGTGCGTCCCGTGCCGCCGCGCCCTGAAGGCCGTCCGCTCGGGTCTGCCGGTGGATGCACCGGCCGCCGCCGCCGCCGTGTCCGCCCGACGCCGGCCGGTGGCCGCGCTGGCCCTCGCGGCGTCGCTCCTCCTCTGCACGGCTCTCGGCGC
>JACRCS010000527.1 GCA_016218905.1 Deltaproteobacteria bacterium | reverse complement strand
GGTGCCCCCGGCCGAGGCGGCCGATGGCCGGGCCCATCCACCGCAGCTCGCGGAACATGCCGCCCAGACCGTACTTCGCGAGCACCGGAAGCTTGCGATGCCAGGGGATCGAAGCCCGGAAGAGGCGGGCGTACTCGGCGTAGAACTCCTCGAGGGGGAGCTCCGTCGGGAGCACGGCGTGGGTGAGGTCGAAGAGGTCCGTGTCCCGCGTCGTGAGCCGGGCCTCCTGCTCGGCGTAGAGCTCGGTCCCCGGTAGCGGAGTGAGCACCGAGAACATGGCGTAGCGGAGCCCCAGCGAGCTCACGTGGGAGGCGAGCCTGCGGAAGTCCTGGCGGGTCGAGGCGGGGTCGACGACGAAGGAGCCGAAGGCCACGACCCCGAGGTCGTGGAGGATCTTTACGGCGTGGGCCTGCTGTTCGACGGTGATCCCCTTCCCGAGCTCGGTCAGCCGGTCGTCGGAGAAGGTCTCCATCCCGATGAAGACCTGCTCCAGCCCGATCTCCCGCCAGCGGGCGAAGACCTCCGGGTGGCGGGCGATCGTGTCGACGCGCGCCTGGAGGAAGTATCTCTTCCGGATTCCCGCCTCCCGGATCATGCGTGCCAGGTGCTCCATGCGGCGGGCGTCGCACATGGCCTCGTCGTCGCAGAAGAAGACGTTCGGCTCGGAAAGGCCGGCGAGCTCGGAGAGGACGGCCTCCGCGGTCCGCCGCAGATAGCGCCCGTCCGTGATCGACCAGAGCGCGCAGAAGGAGCAGCGGCTAACGCAGCCCAGCGACGTCCGGAGCGTCGCCAGCGGCTTCATCCACTGACAGAAGTAGTTCGCCCGGTGGCGGGCGGTGAGGCTTCGGGCGGGGAGGGGCAGGCTATCCAGCTCTGGGTGCCGTCGCGGCACGAAGGACCCCATGCGGCCGGGCAGGGCGGCGCCGGGGACGGAAGGGGTCTCCCGTCCGCCCGCCCACGCCTCCACGAGCTCCCGAAGCGGTCCCACCCCCTCGCCGACCACCACCGCGTCCACGAAGGGTTTGTCGAAGTCCGCCGGCCGCACGGTCGCGTGGTGCCCGCCCACGACGACCCGGACGCCGGGCTCGAGGCCCTTCACGGTCGCGGCGAGCTCCTTGATGAGCCTTGCTTGTACCGTGTAGCCGGTGAGCCCGACCACGTCCGGCCGGAACCTCCCGCACGCTGCGGCGACATCAGGCTCGAAGCGCATGTCCAGGAGCTCTACCTCGTGCCCGTCCGCGAGGAGGCCGCCGCCCAGGTACTCGAGCCCCAGCGGTTCGTGCAGGAAGAAGCGGTCCAGTAGGTCGAGCCCGCTCGGAGGCTCGATGAGCAGCACCTTCATGGCGGTTCTCCCGCAAGGCGAGCACTGGTCGGCGAGCACCAGCATAGCCGATCGCGTGGATCCGGCCACGCCCGAGCGGTGGGTTGTCCGGACGGTATCCGCCGCTACACTCCCTCCGAAGGCGCTAGGTATTAGCGGTTAGACGTTAGGAGACAAGGCACGCGTTAGCGAAGCCTCACTCCTAATACCTAAAGCCTAATGCCTGATACCTAGGGGAAAGACACATGGCTCGCGGCAGGCTCCCGACTCTCGCTTCGCTCCTGCTCTTCGCGGTCTTGGTCGCGGGCGCGGACGCGCGCCCGGAGGCCCGGCCCGCGGAGGCGCCCAAGCCGATCTCTCCCGCCGAGATCGGGTCGGTGGTGCGCAAGCTCCGCGATCCCGTGGCCCGGGAGGCGCTCATCCGCGAGCTCGAGGTCCTCGCCCGGGCGCAGGCCGCACGGGCGGAGAAGGGCGAGGTGCGGGGGGCCGTGGCCCAGGCCCTGGAAGCGCTCTCCCGGAGGATCGTCGTCCTTTCCCGCGGGCTCGTGCAGGTAAGGGACGCCGCGGCGGAGCTTCCCCGCACGCTTTCGTGGGTCCTGGCCCAGATCCGCGATCCGACGGTGAGGCGCCTCTGGTTGGAAGTCCTCGCCAACATCGTGCTCAGCGTCGCCGCCGGCTACGCGGCGTTCCTCATCGCCACGCTCGCCCTCGGCCGCCTCCGCCGCGCCATGTTGAGCGGCGGCGGGCCCTTGCCGTACTCGGTCGCTCTCCTGCGGCTCTTCGCCGTGCTCCTCGCGGACCTCCTCGCTGTCGGGGCCTTCTTCGCCGCCGGCTACGTGACGCACGGCTTCCGGTACCCTCGGGAGGGGGCTCGCCTCGTGGTGCTCGCCTGGATCTACGCCTTCCTGGTCGTCCGCACGGTCTCGGCGGCGGCCCGCTTCGTCTTCTCGCCCCAGGCGGGCCACCTGCGCCTCTTCTGCCTCTCCGACGAGACGGCGCATTACGGGGAGATCTGGACGAGGAGGCTCGCGGTGCCTGCCGTGTACGGGTACTTCGGGCTCGAGGCGGCGCTCCTGCTGGGGCTGCCCCAGGCCTCCTACATCGTGCTCCTGCGGGCGCTCGGACTCGTGCTGGTGACGCTCTCCCTCGTTCTTATCCTGCAGAACCGGACGGCAGTCGCCGACGCGATCCGCCAGCGGAGCGGGCGGCTGCCGGAGGAGAGCCGGAGGGGGTTCTACCACCGCCTGGCCCAGACCTGGCACTTCCTGGCGGCGGGGTACGTGCTGCTCCTCTACTCGGTGTGGGCGCTCGAGGTGGAGGGGGGATTTCTGTACCTGTTCAGAGGCACGGTGCTCACGCTGCTCTTGGCGCTCGTGGGCACGATCCTCCTGCGCGTTTGGGCCGGAGCGCTCAGGCGCGGCTTTCGGGTGCACCCGGAGCTGCGTGCCCGCTTCCCCGGTCTGGAACAGCGCGCGAACCGGTATTTCTCGGCGCTCTTCACCCTGCTCCGATGGGTGCTCTACCTCCTCCTGTTCGTCACGCTCCTCCAGGCGTGGGGCGTGGACGGCTTCGCCTGGCTCACGAGCGAGCCGTCCCTCGTGATCCTTCGCAGCCTCGTCTCGATCTTCGCCATCACCGCCGGAGCGGTGGCGATCTGGGAGGTGGTGAACACCGCGGTGGAGAACTACCTCCGGCGCTCGGAGGGCGACGCGGCCCAGAGCGCGCGCATGAAGACGCTCCTGACGGTCGCCCACAAGGCCCTGCTGATCGCGCTGACGGTCATCGCGGGGATGATGATCGTGGCGCAGCTGGGTGTAGACATCGGACCGCTCCTGGCCGGTGCCGGGGTGCTCGGCCTCGCCATCGGCTTTGGGTCCCAGAAGCTCGTGCAGGACGTCATCACGGGTATCTTCATCCTCCTGGAGGACCAGCTCAAGGTCGGGGACGTGGTCACGGTGGGGGACCGGTCGGGAGTCGTCGAGGCCGTCTCCATCCGCACCGTACGGCTCCGGGACCTGGCCGGAACCGTACACGTGATCCCCTACAGCGCGATCACCTCGGTCAGCAACCTCACGAAGGGCTTCTCCTACGCCGTCTTCGACGTGGGCGTCTCGTACCGGCAGGACGTGGATCGGGTCATCGAGGTGCTGCGCGAGATCGGGGCCGAGCTCCAGCGGGACCCGGAGCACGGGGCGGCCATCCTCGAGACGCTGGAGATCCTCGGCATCGACCAGTTCGCGGAGTGGGCGGTGAGGGTCAAGGCCCGGTTCAAGACCGTCGCGAGCAAACAGTGGGGGGTGGCCAGGGAGTTCAACCGGCGGATGAAGAGGCGCTTCGACGAGCTCGGCATCGAGATCCCCGTGCCCCAGACGACCCTCTACTTCGGCCCGGGGAAGGGCGGTG
>JACRCS010000526.1 GCA_016218905.1 Deltaproteobacteria bacterium | reverse complement strand
GTGGACGCCCGAGAGGTTGCCGGCGGCCACGAGGCTGTTGCCGCTGCGGCCTGCCTTGCCCTTGCAGAGCAGCAGGACATCGCGGCCGGCGCGGCGCGCCTCGATGGCAGCGGCGAGACCGGCCAGCCCGCCCCCGACGACGAGCACCTCCGCCGTCAGGTCGGCGCGCGCCGACGCTGCGGAAACGCGGCTCACGGGCCTGCCGAAGCGTCAACCATGGAGTTCTCCTCCCCTCTCGACGAAGGCTTGCAGCTTAGGGGGCCAGGACGACGGTCGTCAAGGCAAGGACAGGTCCTTTCCCCACCCCTCCCCTGTCACCCGTTGACGCGGCCGATGGCGATCAGCAAACGTTCCTGCGTCCCTTCAGTCCCTCCGAGATCCTCAGGAGCTGCTGGATGTGCGTCCCGCTGGTCGGCGTCGGTGGATCCCGTGACCGACACCTCCAGGGTCGCCTCGACGTCCTCGGGACGAGAGCCTGTTTGACGCCTCCTCCTCGCCCTGTTACAAGAGCGCGAGGCTCGGGACCCGACACAGATGAGGTGCGGCACATGAGGCTCTGGAAGGCACTGCCGAGCGCAGGAGAGCTCGGGCGGCTCGCGGCCATCGGCCGCGTGCTGGCGAAGCACGGCGTCGGGACGCTCGCGGAGCGGTGGTTTCGGACCTCGGAGGGCTCCGCCGCCGCACAGGAGAGCGCGCCGGGGATTCTGAAGGCGGCGCTTCCCTCGGCGCGCCGGGTGCGCCTGGCACTGGAGGAACTGGGGCCGAGCTTCGTCAAGCTCGGCCAGGTCATGAGCACCCGCGCCGACGTCTTCCCGCCCACCTACATCGACGAGCTCAAGAAACTCCAAGACTCGGTACCGCCCGTCCCCTTTGCCAGGATCCGGGAGGTGCTTGAAGTCGAACTCCGAAAGCCCCTCACCGAGCTCTTCGCCGCGTTGGAGCCGACCCCGATCGCCGCGGCGTCGGTGGCGCAGGTGCACTTGGCGCGGCTCTTCACGGGCGAGGCAGTGGCTGTCAAGGTCGTGCGCCCGGGCATCGCTCGCCGCATCCGCCAGGATGTGCGGCTCATGTACTACCTAGCGGAACGGCTGGAACGGTTCTCCGAGGCGTGCCGGATCCTCGGGCTCACGAACGTGGTCCAGGAGTTCGAGCGCACGGTCTTTCGCGAGCTCGACATGCTCATCGAGGCCGGCAACATCGAGAAGTTCATCGTAAATTTCCAGGGGGTCGACGAGATCCACATCCCCGCCGTCTTCTGGCGGTGCACCACCAAATCCGTCCTCGTCATGGAGCACGTGGACGGGGTCAAGATGGATCAGGTGGCGGAGATCCGAGCCCGCGGCGTCGACCCCAAGGAGGTGGCGCTGATCGGGCTTCGCTCTTTCTCGCGCCAGCTCATGGAGTTCGGCTTCTTCCATGCCGACCCTCACCCGGGCAACACCCTCGTCCTGGCCGACGGCCGCGTGAGCCTGATCGACTTCGGGATCATCGGCTACCTGGACGAAGAGACGATGCGGCAGATCGCGAACCTCTTTCTCGGATTCGCGGACCACGACTACGACCTGGTGATGGAGGCGCTCGCGCAGGCGGGGATCGTCAGCGAGCGCACGGTGGATCTCGCGGCGTTCCGATCGGATCTGAAGGACGTGGCCGAGGCCTTCTACGGCCGGTCACTCCAGCACATCTCGGTCGTCGACGTCTACGAGCAGATCATGGGGCTCCTGTTCGAGCACCGGATCCGCCTGCCCAGAAACCTTCTGCTCCTCTTGAAGACCTTCATCCAGACCGAGGCGTTGGGCAAGATCCTCGGCAGCGACGCGAGCCTGCTCGAAGTAACGAAGCCCTACGCGCGCCGCCTCGTCGAGCGAAGCTACGGCGGCAAGAAGCTCTTCGGCCACCTGGACCGCGACCTGCGCGCCCTGGCCGGTTACCTGAAGGCGATGCCGAAGAGCGTCCACGACATCGCCCGCCAGCTCGCCGCCGGCAAGCAGCGCCTCGAGCTCTCCCACACCGGGTTCGAGCGCTTCGACGCCCAGCTTGATCGCGGCGTCAACCGGCTCACGGTGGGCCTGATCGTCTCCGCGTCGGTCATCGCCGCGTCGCTCGTGCTCACCTCGACCCAGCCGGTGCTCCTCTTCCCGGTGCGCTTCTTCGGGCTGCAGACGCTCTCGGTCACCCAGGTCCTGGGCCTCACCGGGTACACCATCGCCACCGGCCTGGGCCTGTGGCTCATCGGCTCGATCCTGCGATCGCGAAGACTCTGAGCCAAGACCGAATCCCTACGCCAGCCGCCCTCCACCTCACGAGCCTCGGTGCACGATCAGGTCGGGGTGGTCTCTTCGCAGCTCCTCCTCCAGGCCCGAGGTATCACCGGCCACCCGCAGGATCAGCTCCCGCCGCCCCGGCGGCACGTTGACGTAGGTGGTGAGGATGGAGCGGAGGTTCGCTCCGTGGGCCCGGGCCTTGTCGGTGACGACCTTGATGGAGCCCGGCTCGTCCGAGATGGTCATCTGGAGGCGGACCGTATCGGTGCCGGCTCCGGTCACCTTCACGAGGGCCTCGAAGACGTCCTCCTGGGTGAGGAGGCCCACCAGGCGCCCCTTCTCCCCCAGCACCGGCAGGCACCCGATCTTGTGGTCGTGCATCAGCAGCGCCGCCTTCTCGATCGTGTCGTCCGGCTGGACGGTCACCGGGTTTCGCCGCATGGCGTCAACCACGGTGGCTTTGGAGAGGAGGTAGTGGAGCTCGAACATGTCGAGCGTGGTGGCCTTGCTCGGACTGAAGTCCTTGAGGTCGCGGTCCGTCACGATCCCCACGAGCCGATCCCCGTCCATCACCGGGAGGTGGCGGATGCCCAACTCCTTCAGCATCCGGATCGCGTCCGTTACGGTTTGCCCCTTCCCGATCGTCTTCGGCGTCGACGTCATCCATTTCCTTACGAGCATGACAGCCTCCTGCGGTTCAGCGTCAGTCGTCAGTAGTCGATCCCCGGCTGGGGCTCAATCCCCTGCCGGTAGGCGTGCTTGACCTCCACGACCTCGCTCACGGTGTCGGCGAGCTCGATCACCTCCGGTCGGGCGTCGCGGCCGGTAAGGACGAGGTGCAGGAGAGGGGGTTTAGCCTGGATGAGTTCCAAGACCTGTTCGAGGTCCACGAGCTTCAGATGCAAGGCGTTGTTGATCTCGTCCAGGATCAGCAGGTCGAACTCGCCCGACGCCATCTGTTCCCGGGCGAGCCGGATCGCGTCCTGGGCGTTCTGGCGGTGTTCGCTGTGAGGGTACGGGTTCCCCTGAATGCCGCAAAACCCCTTTCCGGTCGCCTCGAGCTGGACCCGGCACCCCATCTTCTTCACCCCGTCCCACTCGCCTGAGTACAGGTCTCCCTTCATGAACTGGATGATGCTGACTCGCTGGTCGTGGCCGCAGGCCCGAACGGCGAGCCCGAAGGCCGTCGTCGTCTTCCCCTTGCCGTAGCCGGTGATCACGACGACCAAGCCGCGACGCTCCTTGGGCTCGAGCTTCGAGATCTCCATACGTTTGCGTCCTTCCCCCCTCCCGTTGTTTGCCCCGATCCTTGCTGCAATCTAACCGGCACATCGAGGCCCGGCAAGGCGACCGACGCGCCGTCTTGACACCGGCCTCGCCTGGCGGGTAGGGTCCGCGCTCACCGCCGGACCGCGCCGCGGACCCGCCCTCGCGGGCGTCCGGCCTCTGCCACGAAAGGACGAGCGATGGCCGACGCGCAGGGCCAGCCGGTGTTTCGGCTCCAAAAGATGTACGTGAAGGACCTCTCCTTCGAGAACCCCAACGCCCCCGAGGTGTACTTCCAACAGGAGGAGCCGAAGGTCGAGGTCAAGCTCTCCGTGTCGAACCGAAGCCTCGACGACGAGCACTGGGAGGCCTCTCTCTCGATCACGGCCACGGCCGCCATGGGCGAGAAGACCCTCTTCATCGCCGAGGTG
>JACRCS010000525.1 GCA_016218905.1 Deltaproteobacteria bacterium | reverse complement strand
GCGGCCCGCCAGGCCCGCGAACCAATCTCCTGTGCCATCGCGCGCCCTCGTGCCGTCGCCCCCTGCCGGCTGAAAAACGCCCGCGACCCGGAGGAAGAAGCGGCCGCCGCGGGCCTCCGCAGCCTCACCGGAAGGACACCGTAATTGGAGAACGCTGTTAAGCTTTATGGGACGTTCTCTCAGCGAGGAGGGCCCATGTCTTCTGCTTACCTCGGCCGCGTGCTGGAATGGCTGGACAACGACCGGGCGGCCCTGGCGAACATCGTCGCCAAATTCCTGGACGACTGCCCGGCCAAGCTCGGGAACATCCGCGAGGCGCTGACCGCCGGGGATGCGTCGCGTCTGGCCAGCGCGGCCCGAAACTTCCGGGGAACGCTGATGCTCTTCGAGGCCTGCGAGTCCATAGGGTTGACCGACCGGCTCGAAGAGCTCGCGAAGAGGAGAGACTTCGGCGCGGCGGCACGGGTCGCCGGTGCCCTGGAAGACGCGGCGCGACGGCTCGGCGAAGACCTGAGCAATGAGGCCGCAACACCTCGTTGACCTGTCGACCGGACGCTGCGGGCCGATGAACCGGCATCGCCGGACCGGCGCCCGCCAGATCCTTCCGGCTCCATGCGGGACGCCGGCTGTCGTGGTGACGAGCCATGACCTGCGGGAGTAGCGGGCGGCGCAGTTCGGGATCCGACACTTCCCCGCCAAAGCGACCTCCACCCCGAGGGAGCTGGTCGATGTCGCCCGCCGGATCCTCGCCCGCCGTGAAGTCGCGGGCCGGAAGCACGACCGGCTCGTCTAGGAGCTTCGCTCCGGCGCGCCCCTCGCCGGCCGCTCCGACAGCGTATACGCCTGGACCCGTGCGGAAGGGGTACGGCACCCACCGACCTTTGCGGGTAATCCCCCATGGCATGTCGAGCGCCTCTTGCTACATAGAGGATTTCGAAGCCGGCGGCCATTCCCGGGAGACAGGGCGCCGGCCGGCAACGAGACGCCGCCGTGATGAAGAAGGATGAGGACTCCGTCAATCAGGGGTCGGCACGAAGACGAAGCGCCAGGCCGCTGACCGTTCCGCTCACGGTCTTCCTCCTCGCCGTCTGTTCGCTCGCCCTCGTCGCTTGGACGTGGCGCGTCAACGAGATCCGCCGCAACGACGTCATCCTCCTCGCGACCATCGGTGAGATCCAGACCCGCGCCGCATCGTTCCACCTCTGGCTCGAGGAGTGGGTGACGGACGAAGCGGCAGGGCGGGCGCCCTCGTACCTGGACAACGTAAAGAACGACATCGCCCTCGCCCTCTACTTCTCCGAGGCGGTCCTCGACGGCGGCAGACGCAGCGCGCCGGAGGTGGAGCCACTCGAAGACCCCACACTGCGCGCCCGGGCGGCAAGCGTCCGAGACCTGCTGCGCGAGCTCCGAACGGTGGGCGAGGTGCGCTGCCGGGACCCGCGGCTCTGCGGGATCGGTTCGGCGCTGGACGACCGCTTCGACAAGATCTTCATCGATTTCCAGAACCAGGCGTCCACGTTCAAGGGTCTGGTGGAGGAGAGCACGATGCGCGACGAAGCCCGGTCGCGCCACCTCTCCTTCGCCGGCCTCGCCCTCTGGATCGTGGTCAGCACGGTCGCGACGGCCGGGCTCTTCAGGCACCAACGGCGCCGGGTCGCCGCCGAGGCCGCGTTGGCGAGGGCGAACGAGGAGCTGGAGAGGCGGGTCCGGGAGAGGACGGACTCCCTGGAAGCCGCCAACGCCGTGCTCGCGCAGGAGGTGGCGGAGCGCAGACACGCGGAGGACTCGCTCATCGAACACCAGGAGCAGTTGCGCGCTCTCTCGTCCCAGCTCACGGTCGCGGAGGTGCGCGAGAGGCGACGGCTGGCGACGGAGCTCCACGACCGCATCGGGAGCGTCCTCGCCCTCTGCAAGATCAAGCTCGGGGGGGCGCTCGGCCCGGGTGTCGGCGAGGAGAGCGACCGCGAGGCGCGGGAGGGCCTCCGGCTTCTCGAGCAGGCGATCACGGACACTCGAACGCTGACCCAGGAGCTCTGCTCGCCGGTGCTCCACGAGCTCGGCCTCGAGGCGGGGCTGAGCTGGCTCGCCGAGTGGATCACAAAGGAACACAAGCTCCCCGTCGTCTTTGAGAGCTCCGGCGTTCCCAGAGCGATCCCGGAAGCGGTGGCCGTGCTCCTCTTCCAGGCGGTCCGGGAGCTCCTGGTGAACGTCGTCAAGCACGCCCGCGCGAGCTGCGCCTGGGTCACGTGCGAGGAGGACGGGGGGGACATCCGGATTACGGTGAAGGACGACGGCGTCGGCTTCGGCACCGCCGCGAAGGACCCTTTCTGCTCCACCCGGGGGAGCTTCGGCCTCTTTAGTGTCCGGGAGCGGCTGGGCTCGCTGGGGGGCTACATCGAGATCGAATCGGGGGAGCAGGGGACGCGGGTGACCTTGGCCGCGCCCTCGCAGCTCGCCAATGGGAGGATTTAGTGTCCCGTTTGGGAATCGTTGCCTGCTATTCAGCCCCTGCGATGGCCGAACGGGATTGATTCGCCGCCGCTCGGCCTACTGGTTGCGAGGCACGAACGAACCGCACCGGACACAGGGAGGGAGGCTGCCATGGGGAAGACTCGCGTGCTCCTCGTCGACGACCATCGGATGTTCCTGGCGGGCCTTCGGACGCTCCTCGAGAGGCAAGAGGACGTCTCGGTGGTGGGCGAGGCCGAGAACGGACAGGCGGGCGTGGCCCTCGCGGCCGAGCTCTCCCCCGACGTCGTGATGATGGACCTCACCATGCCCGGCCTGAACGGCGTGGAGGCCACGCGCCAGATCCTCGCCCGGGTTCCGGCCGCCCGGGTGATCGCCCTCTCAGCCCACTCGGATCCGCACCTAGTGGCCGCCACGCTGGAAGCCGGCGCTGCCGCGTACCTTCTCAAGAGCTCCGAACCGGAGGAGTTGGTCCGGGCCGTGCGGACCGTGCTTCACGGCCACCGCTACCTCAGCCCCGACGTCACGGGCGGAGTCGTCGACGGGTTCTTGCGGGTCCAACGCCGATCAACCCCCGCGTCCCAGCCCTCCCTGTCGTCCCGGGAACGCGAAGTGCTCCAGCTCCTGGCCGAGGGAAGGACCGCCGCCAACATCACCACGCTCCTCAAGATCGGGAGGAAGACGGTGGAGACCTACCGGCGCCGGCTGATGCTCAAGCTCGATCTCCACACCCTCGCGGACCTGGTCAAGTACGCCATCCGGGAGAAGCTGATCAGCACCGACGCCTGATTCGCCCCCGTCGGAGCCCAAGGGGCAGGGGCCGGGGGGCCGGACCTCCCCTCACCGCCTCCTCGCCTCCCGTCTTCCTCGGCGATCCCGTGCTGTCCAGGCCCCACCTGGCCGCGCATTCAAGTGCTCTCCATCACAAGTCGATGAGAAGGGCCGTTCACCAGCGGGCATGAAGTCTCTTTTCAACAGGGGCGAACTATGACGCTTCACAGGTTCGGCGACTGGCCCATCGCGGCCAAGGTGATGAGCATCCTCGTAGCCATGGCGGTCCTCGTGACCGCCGGAGTCCTCTTCTTCTACCTCCCTCTCCTCGAGCAGAAGCTCACGTCGGAGAAGATCGAGGCCACGAAGCACGCCGTCGAGATCGCCTGCTCCGCCGTCTCGAATCTCGAGGCCCGGGTCAAGGCCGGCGAGCTCTCGACGGCCGAAGGGCAGAGGCTCGCGAAGGCCGCGGTCAAGGCCCTGCGGTACGGGCAAGGCGACTACTTCTGGATCAACGATCTCGGGCCCACCATGGTCATGCACCCGATCAGCCCCGAGCTCGACGGTACGCCTCTCGGTGAGAAGAAGGATCCCAACGGCAAGTACCT
>JACRCS010000506.1 GCA_016218905.1 Deltaproteobacteria bacterium | reverse complement strand
GGCGCAACCTTGTGGAAGCCGCAGAACTCGTGATGGAGGCCAATCGCGAGATGTTTGAGGAGGAGATTCGCGGCCAGGTAGTGAACCGGGAACCCCTCCTGACGGCCGTGGCGTGAAGCGCGCCGACCTCCTGCGCCACCTTGATGCGGAAGGTTGCAACTTCCTGCGCGAAGCGGGAAGCCATACCGTCTACGTGAACCGAAAAGAACGAGCCGCCACGACGATCCCACGGCACCGGGAAATCGACGAGCGCCTGGTGCGAAAAATCTGCCGAGACCTAAAGGTCAGGGAGCCCTGAGATCTTCTTCGCCCCAGCGGACCCTGGCGAACCGGCCAGAGGATCCGTCCCACCAGCCCTAACCACGAAACCCGAGCCGGTAGTCCTCCTTTGTGCCGATGATGGCCCGCCCGAGGCCGCGCCCGGCGCCCCTTACGATGGCAATCTTTCACGGAGAACTCGTCAATGCTCGCCCGCTTTACCCATGTGAACCTGGTCGCTGAGGATTGGCGGCGCCTCGCGGCGTTTTATGAAAGAGCCCTCGGCTGCACCCCGATCCCGCCGGAAAGGGACTATTCGGGGGAGTGGCTGGAACGGATCACGGGCGTTCCCGCTCCCCACATCCGAGGTGTCCATCTGCAACTGCCCGGACACGACGAAGGGGGCCCTACTCTGGAGATCTTTCAGTACGAGCCGAGCGCGGCTCGTCCCGAGATCCGCGCCAATACACCGGGGTTCTGCCATATCGCTTTTGCGGTGGCGGATCCGGCCGAGGCGGCGGAACGGGTCTTCGCCGAAGGAGGCAGCCCTGTTGGAGAGCTCACGGTTCGGGAAGTCCCGGGGATTGGAACGCTGACCGTCTGGTACGTCGCCGATCCGGAGGGAAACATCATCGAGCTCCAGAAGTGGAGTCGGTGAGCGCGGGTGCGTTTGTGCAAGACCTTCGGTAGGGAATCGCCTTCCTAAATCCCACCCCAACTGTTCGGGCCTCCGAACGCAATCCAGTAGTGGGGCAGTAGTTGATTGCGCCGTGCTATCAGCTACTTGCGTGAACAGTCGGCTCGATGGCAATATCGGTTGCGCCGCTCTTCGCGTGCAATTCGATCTCTTCCGCAGCAATTCGGCTGCGGCTTCTTTGGGGAAGGAGGTCTGCTTCAATGAGGTCCGGTCTTCTTTACTTGTCCCTCGCGCTGGGATGCCTGGGGCTCGGCATCTCCCGGGCGCACGCCGCACAGCCGGGCTGCATGAAGTGCCACGGCGACGAAGCCGTCATGAAGGCGCTCGTGAAGCCCGTGATCCACGCCTCTTCGGAAGGGGAGGGCTGAGCGGGTCCGCCTCCGCCAGTTCGGGCGGAAGAGCTCTACAAGGGCTACCTGGTCGACTCCAAGCTCCTCGCCGGCGACCCCCACTTCGAGCAGGGCTGCGCCTTCTGCCACAAGGGGGACGAGGCCGCGGAGCAGAAGGAGTCGGCTCACAAGGGGATGCAGAAGCGTCCCTCGGACGATCCCGGGCTCTGTGGGCAGTGCCACGAGGCCATCGCGAAGAGCTACGCCACCTCGCTCCACTACACCACGGCAGGGCTCAAGCACGGCGTCTCGCCGCGCTTCTCGAACGAAGAGGTGAAGACCTTCGCGGAGAAGGTCTTCCCGAACGCCTGCAACGGCTGCCACGCCTCCTGCGGCGACTGCCACCTGCGCAGCCCCACCATCGGCGGCGTCAGCGCGGGCCTCATCCAGCGCCACAAGTTCGTAAGGAGAGACGAGGGAAAGACCTGCGCCCTCTGCCACGGCGGGCGCGTCTACCCCGAGTTCACCGGCGAGTACGGCGGCACTCCGGACGTCCACTACCAGAAGGGGATGATCTGCCTCGACTGCCACAGCAAGTCCGAGGCCCACGGCGACGGCACCGTCCAGCAGTCGCGGCACGAACGGAAGGAGCGCCCCTCCTGCGCGAAGTGCCACCCCGCGGGTCAGGAGAAGAGCGACAAATCGAAGCAGGCCCACGCGCAGCACGGGGCGAAGCTGAGTTGTACCGCGTGCCACTCCGCGGCTCCGTACCGGAACTGCTTCAACTGTCACCTCGGGAAGGGAGCGGAAGCGAAACCCCTCTTCCTGATGGGCAGAAACCCCCGGCAGCCGGAGACCGTCACCACGCTGCGCCTGATCCCAGCCGTGCGCGACACGTTCGTTTCCGCCGGGATCAAGATGGAGAACTTCGACGCGCTGCCGAACTACTGGGACACAGTCCCCCATAATATCAAGAAGCGCACGGACCGGACGCGCTCCTGCGACTCGTGCCACGAGGAGAAGGAGGGTTTCCTCAAGAAGGAGAACCTGATCCCGGACGGCTCCAAAGCGAACGAGAAGCTCATCTCCATCCCCAAGTCCCTCAAATAGGAGGAGTCATGAAGTTCTTGAAGCGCATTCTGCCCCTCGTCGCCCTCGCCCTGCCCGCCGCCGCGTCGGCCCTCGATCTGCCGAAGATCGTCTCGACCGAATGGCTCGAGAAGAACGCCGGCAATCCCGCCCTGCGGATCGTCGACATCCGCAAACCCGAGGAGTACAAGGCCGGCCACGTCCCCGGCTCGATCAACGTCTTCTACGGCTCCTGGGCCGTGACGCGGAACAAACTCGATAACCAGCTCCCCGAGGACGAAGACCTCCTGGATCTGGTGAAGAGCGCCGGGATCGACGCGAACACGCCCGTCGTCATCGTGAACAAGGTCGACGCGGTGCCGGACCAGGTGAACCAGACCCGGGTCGCCTGGAGCCTCTCGTATGCGGGCGTTGCCCAGGTGGGGATCCTCGACGGCGGCTTCAACAAGTGGACCGCGGACAAGAAGCCGGTGAGCACGGACGACGTGAAGGCCGCCCCGGCCAAGGCTGAGGTGAAGGCCCGGAAAGGACTGCCCGTCCTCAAGGACGAGGTGACGAAGAAGCTCGGGAAGGGGATCCTCCTCGACACCCGCACGCCGGACTACTTCTTCGGCATCGTGAAGGTCCCGATGGCAGCCCGAGAGGGCCGCCTACCCAATTCCGTGAACCTCCCCTCGGCGTGGATCTTCACCAAGGAGGGCGCCTTCAAGCCCGTGGCGGAACTGCAGGCGATGGCCGAAGGCGTGGTCGGCAAAGACACGAACGCCGAGATCATCACCTACTGCGACACCGGCCGCCTCGCCTCCGGCTGGACCTTCGTCCTCACCGAGGTGCTCGGGTATAAGAACGTCCGGATGTACGACGGCTCCACCCAGGAGTGGACGCACGACCCGGCCGCGCCGGTGGTCAGGTACTCCTGGAAATAGGCCGCGATTGATCCTCCGGGGGAGGGGCTCCCCCGGACGCTCGAACGGAGGGCCGGCGCGAAGCCGGCCCTCTCCCGTCTCTTCCGGCTGGCTCGAACTGGAGGTGGCGTGCTCACCGCCCGCGGGCCAGTCTGTTGTCGCGGGCGAGCGTCACCTCCGGGGAGCGCCGACCCGCTCGCGGGAAGGGGTCTGTCGAGTTCCTCGACGGGCGCCGATGGACGCGAACGGCCTTCGTTCGTCGCAGCCATCGGTGTCGCCTCCCTGCGACAGCTCTTGGCCGGCGCCAGGCGGGGAGCGCCGGGAATCCCGGAAGGTTCGTTCTCGCCGTGGTACTCGTCGCGGGAACCCGTACGCGCCACGGTTCTCGTTGACCTTGAGTTTGACCGATTCCTTGAATCCTGCCGGTCGGGACGTCTCATCGGGTAGGTTCGGGCGCACCCCTTGCATCGTGTGGCGGCAAGTGCCGGACAGCCGGGACTCCGGATGAAGGCTGCCGCAGTCGAGACGCAAGGAGGTTCGACGATGTACCGGATCAAGCCGTTTCCCGTATTCGCGCTCCTCATCTACGGGATCTTCGCCGTCCCTTCGGAGGCGCGCGTGGACGTGGACGTCCATATCGGAGTCCCCGTCCCGGTGGTGCCCGTCGCGCCGCCCCCGCCCCCGCCACCGCCGCCCGTCTACGTCATTCCTGAACCGGTGACCCTGGTGCTGGTCCCGAGCGCTGGCGTGTATTTCGCGCCCGGCCTTACGGTAGACCTCTTCTTCGCGAGCGGCTACTGGTGGTGGCACGACCACGGTTATTGGCGGTGCGCACGCCATTGCGACGGACCGTGGGCCGTCGTGGAGCGAAGGCGAGTCCCGCGCGCCGTCCTGACGCTGCCTCCCAGCTACCGGACCGTGTACGCCCGGGAGAAGCCGATCCCCTATGGCCAGTGGAAGAAGCGGCACTACCGGGAGGTCTCACACCGGAGGGGGGAACGGCACTGGGACGAAGACCATCACCGGAAGGGCGAGGGGGAGAAGAGACACGGGAAGGGCAAGCACGGTAAAGAGAGGCACGACGACTGATCGCCGGCAGGCGGGATGAAGCTCGACTGAGCCGTACCCGCGTCGCGTTCCGAGCAAGCCGGCCGCCGGTCGGGAGCCGGGCGGCCATTTCGGTCGCGAACGGCTGTCGCACCGAAGCGCTTGACCAGTGCCGGGGACTCGTACTATAGGCCTGCGAGCGAGGAGGCCGCCCGTGCTGATCGGCGTCGCGCACCGCCCCTTCGGGCCTCCGGGAAGCTGCGGTGCGCCCAGGCAACGCGCGTGCTCGTCATGGACGACAACAAACGGACGCTCCCGAGAGACCAGGTCATTCTCGAGGAAGTCCTGCGCACGGGGGGGGTCTCGGTGGAGCAGCTCGTCGGACTGCTCGCGGTCTCCCCCGCGACCGTTCGGCGGGAGTTGGCGCGCCTGGAGCACCAGGGGCTCCTGCGCCGCACCCACGGCGGCGCAGTGCCGACGGAGTCCATCCACAGCGATCTCTTCCTCCACGACTCGTCCTTCCAAGAGCAGACGCGGATCCATACGGCCGAGAAGCGGCGCATCGCGCTCGCCGCGGCCGAGCTCGTCGAAGACGGCGACACCATCGCGCTCGCGACCGGGACGACGACGGCCATGGTCGCCCAGAGCCTCCGGCATCGGCGGGACATCACCGTGGTCACGAACACGGTGAACGTCGCCCTCGAGCTCTCCCAGCGTGAGGGCCTCACCGTCTTCGTCACCGGCGGCTACCTGCGGGGCAGTTGGTTCTCCATGGTGGGACCGACGGCGCTCAGCGCCGTGCGC
>JACRCS010000049.1 GCA_016218905.1 Deltaproteobacteria bacterium | reverse complement strand
CTGCGCGCCAAGGTCGCCGAGATGTGCGAGCTGGCGGAGCGGGCGCTGCGCGACTGCGTCAAGGCGCTCGTCGAGGACAACCGTCAGCTCGCCTACGGGATCATCCTGCGCGACGACTTCATCGACGAGAAGGAGAAGGAGCTCGACCGGCTCTGCCTCGAGTTCCTCGTGCGGCAGCAGCCCGTCGCCGGGATGCTGCGGCTCGCCTACAGCACGATCAAGATCAACCAGGAGCTCGAGCAGATGGGCGACTACGCGGAGAACATCGCGCGCCAGTCCCTGAAGCTCGGGCCGCTCCCGCCTGCCGTCTCGAAGGAGCGCTACGTGGAGCTCGCGGAGCTCTCGATCACGATGGTCCACGACGCGGTCCAGGCGTTTCTCCGGCAGGACGCGGAGCTCGCCAGGAAGACCATCGAGGTGGAGGAAGCCGTCGACACGCTGAAGTCGAAGCTCAACACGGACATGGTGGAGCTCTACCGGGAGCAGAAGATCCCCTTCGAGTCCCTGCGCCCCCTCACCACCATCGCCCGGCGGCTCGAACGCGTCTCCGACCGCGCCCGGAACATCTGCCTCGAGGTGCTCTACGTCTGCACCGGCGAGTACGCGAAGCACCAGGGAAGCGAGGTCTTCCGGATCCTCTTCGTCGACGAGCACGACGCCTGCCGGAGCCAGATGGCCCAGGCCATCGCGAGCGCGCTCAACCAGCCCCACTTCATCTTCACGAGCGCCGGGCTCGAGCCGAGCTCGCTCGACCCGCAGACCGTGAGCTTTCTCAAGGAGAAGGGCTTCGACATCTCGCGGGTCGCTCCCAGGGGGCTCTTCCAGGTGCCGAACCTCGACCACTACCAGGTGATCGTCGGCCTCGCGCCCGAGGTCCAGCGCGCCCTGCCGCGCCTGCCGAGGAGGGTGATCTTCCTCGACTGGAGCCGCCAGGACCCGTCCCAGTCGAAGGGCTCCCCGGAGGAGATCCGGGCGGCGTTCCAGGAGACCTACAGCTTCTTCGAGGCCCACGTGCGGGCCCTGGTGGAGGCGATCCTCGGCACGAAGGTGAACTCGAAGTGAGCTCCAGGAGGAGTCCCCGGCGACTCCCGGTCCTCCTCGCCTGCGCCTCCCTTCTCCTGGGGCTCGCCGGCTGCGGAAAGCGGAGCGACAGCGCCGCGGGAGCCGTGGCCGTGATCCAGAACAAGGGCTCCGACACGATGGTGAACCTCGCCCAGGCCTGGGCCGAGGCCTACAAGAAGGCCGCTCCGAGCGTGGAAGTGGAGGTCTCTGGGGGCGGCTCAGGGGTCGGCATCGCCGCGCTCATCAAGGGAGCGGTCGACCTCGCCAACGCCTCCCGCAACATGAAGCCGAAGGAGATCGAGGAGGCCAAGAAGAATAACGGGAAGGTCCCGAAAGAGTTCGTAGTGGGCTACGACGCCCTGGCGATCTTCGTCCACAAGGACAACCCCTTGAACGAGATCACCATGAACCAGCTGGCGCAGATCTACGCCGAAGGCGGCCGGATCACGAAGTGGTCTGAGCTCGGCGTGAGGCTCCCCAGCGGTCGGGACGAGATCATCCGGGTCAGCCGCCAGTCGAGCTCGGGGACGTACGAGTTCCTCCGAGAGCGCGTCCTCAAGAAGAAGGACTTCAAGCTCGGGTCGCTGGATCTCAACGGCTCGAAGGAGGTCGTGGAGCTCGTCGCCAACACGCCGGGGGCTATCGCCTACAGCGGCATGGGGTACGCGACGCGGGGCATCAAGATGCTCGGCGTGGCCCCCAAACCCGGAGCTCCGGCGGTGCCGCCGACGGTGGAGACGACCCTCGACCGGTCCTACCCCATCGCCCGCTCGCTCCAGATGTACACGCTCGGGGAGCCCGAGGGCGCGGTGAAGGAGTACCTGTCGTGGATCCTGAGCGAGCCCGGCCAGAAGATCGTGGAGGAGAGCGGCTATGTTCCCTCCCGGCCCGTCGCCCGGAAGAAGTGAGGAGAGAGCCTTGTCCCTTGAGAACTCGGCAGTAGCCGAGCTGACCGAGAGCCGGAGCCGGCCGGTAGCCGTCGCGCGGCCCACCCGCCCGGCGTGGGCCGTCGTGGGCGAGAAGGGCCTGGAGCTCGTGATTCGCGCCAGCGGCGTGAGCGCCATCCTCTTCGTGCTCGCGATCTTCTTCTTCGTCTTCCGGGAAGCCGCGCCCGTCCTCTTCGGCGGCACCTTCAAGCTCGGCCAGTTCCTCACGAGCATGGAGTGGTACCCGACCTCCGCGGTCAACGTCCGCTACGGCACCCTGGCTCTGACGGCCGGCACCTTCGCCGTGACGCTCCTGGCCATGGTGATCGCGGTACCCTTCGGCCTCGGCGCCGCCGTCTTCCTCTCGGAGTTCTGCGGGCCGAAGCTCAAGGAGACCCTGAAGATCGTCATCGAGCTTCTCGCCGCGATCCCGAGCGTCGTCTGGGGCTTCATCGGGTTGACGGTGATGAGCAGGCTCCTCGTGAACCACGCCGGCGCCCCGGTGGGCGTGAACGTCCTCAACGGCGGCCTGATCCTGGCGCTCATGAGCGTCCCGATCATCGTGTCCATCGGCGAGGACGCGCTCCGGGCCGTCCCCGACTCCTTCCGCGAGGCCGGCATCGCCATGGGCGCCACCCGGTGGCAGCTGCTCCGCCGGGTGCTCCTTCCCGGCGCCAAGACGGGCCTCCTCGCCGCCGTGCTCCTCGGCGTCGGGAGGGCCGTGGGCGAGACCATGGCCGTGCTGATGGCCACCGGCCACGCGGTCAACATCCCCCACGGCCTCCTCGACCCGGTGCGGACCCTCACCGCCAACATAGCCGCCGAGCTCGGGGAGGCCCCGGTGGGTTCCGACCACTACCGCGTTCTCTTCGTGACGGGGCTGCTCCTCTTCCTCATCACCTTCGCCGTCAACCTGACGGCGGACCTCGTCATCCGCGGGATCAAGAGGAACTAGGATGGACGCGGGCTCACGCTTCACGAAGACCGGCTTCGTCCGGAAGAAGGAGCGGGCCGAGACCGTCGCGAAGCTCGTCTTCTTCGCGATGGCCGCGGCCATGATCCTTCCGCTCCTCGCGATCGTCGCCTATCTCGTCGCGGAGGCGGCGCCTTCGCTGAACCTCGAGTTTCTCCTGGACATCCCGAGGCAGGGGATGCGGGGGGGGGGGATCTGGCCGGCCCTGGTCGGCACGATCTACCTGGTCGGCATCTCGCTGGCGGTGTCGGCGCCCATCGGGGTTCTCGCCGCGGTCTATCTGAACGAGTACGCGAAGGACAGCTGGTTCAACCGGCTGATCAATCTCGCCGTGATCAACCTCGCCGGCGTCCCGAGCATCGTCCACGCGCTCTTCGGACTCGGCGCCTTCGTCTACGGCGCCCGCTTCGGCTACTCCATCGTCTCGGCCTCCCTGACGCTGGCCATCATGACGCTGCCGGTGATCATCGCGAGCACCCGGGAGGCGCTGGCCTCGGTCCCCCTCTCCTGTCGGGAGGCGTGCTGGAACGTGGGCGCCACCCGCTGGCAGACGATCCGCTCGATCGTCCTGCCGAACTCCATCAGCGGGATCCTCACCGGGGTCATCCTCCAGGTGAGCCGGGCCGCCGGGGAGACCGCCCCGATCATGTTCACGGGGGCGGTCTTCTACAAGGCCGTGGAGCGGGGAGATTTCTTTCCCTATGGGCTCACCGAGCAGTGCATGGCCCTCTCCATGCACCTCTACACCGTCACGACTCAGGTGCCGGGGGTGAGGGAGTCCATTCCGGCCGCCACCGCAGTGCTCCTCCTGGGCTCCGTGCTCGCGGTGAACGCCACGGCCATCGGGCTGCGGATCTGGCTGCGCAACCGGAAGCGGTGGTAGCTCCATGACGCCCGCGCCCAAGATCCAGGTCCGGGACCTCCGGCTCGCCTACGGCACGACGGAAGTCCTCCACGGCATCTCCTTCGACGTCTACCCCAACGAGATCCTCGGGGTGATCGGCCCCGCCCAGTCCGGGAAGACGTCGCTTCTGCGGTGCATCAACCGGACCATCGAGTTCACCCCCGGCACCCACGTCTCCGGCGGGATCGCGGTCGACGGGGTCGACGTCCGGAAGGTCGCCAACGTCCACGAGCACCGCCGAAAGATCGGCATGGTCGCGCCCCTTCCAGTGGGACTGCCGCTCTCCGTCTATGACAACGTCGCGTTCGCTCCGCGCTGCGCGGGCATGACCCGGAAAGCGGATCTCGACCTCCTGGTGGAACGCTGCCTTCGTCAGTCCGCGCTCTGGGACGAGGTAAAGGACCGGCTCGGGAACCTCGGGACCCGGCTCTCCGGCGGACAGCAGCAGCGGCTCACCATCGCCCGAGCTCTCTCGCACCAGCCCGAGGTCCTGTGCCTGGACGAGTTCTCCATCGCCATCGACCCGGTCACGACGATGCGCATCGAGGACGTCCTGAAGGAGCTCCGGGGGGAGATCACGATCATCCTGGTCACGAACCTCACGCAACAGGCGCGGCGGCTCGCCGACCGCACGATGTTCCTCTGGAACGGCGACATCGTGGAGATCGACCGGACGGAGGTGGTCTTCTCCGGCCGGCCAGCCGACCGGAAGACGTACGAATACGTGAACGGGATCTTCGGGTAGCCCATGGCCGACGCTCACGCGATCCGAACCAAGGCCGTGAACCTCTGGTACGGCGCCTTCCAGGCGCTCCGGGAGGTCTCCCTCGACGTGCGCCAGGGCGCCATCACCGGCCTCATCGGCCCGAGCGGCTGCGGCAAGACCACGCTCCTGCGGTGCTTCAACCGCATCAACGAGCGGTACGGGAACGTGACCATCACGGGGCTCATCTCCGTGCTGGGCAAGAACATCTACGAGAGCGACGTCTCCCTCATCGAGCTCCGCAAGGCCGTCGGGATGGTCTTCCAGCGCCCGAACCCGCTGCCCATCTCCGTCTACGAGAACGTCGTCTTCGGGCTCCGCATCCACACGCCGCGGGCGCACCTGACGAAGCCGGACATGGACGAGGCGGTCGAGAAAGCGCTGACCGAGGTCGGTCTCTGGAGGGACTTGAAGGACAAGCTCCACGCGAAGGCCACCGGGCTCCAGCTCGAGCAGCAGCAGAAGCTCTGCATCGCGCGGCTGCTGCCGCTCAAACCCGAGATCATCCTCATGGACGAGCCCTGCTCGGCCCTGGACGTGGAGGGGACCCGCGCGGTCGAAGAGCTGATGTTCGAGCTGCGGGGGAACTACACGCTCGTCGTCGTCACGCACAACATGGCCCAGGCCCGCCGCGTCAGCGACGACTGCGTCTTCATGCTCCTCGGCGAATTGATCGAGCACTCCCGCACCGAGGACCTCTTCCTCAATCCCCAGGATCCCCGCACGGCGGAGTACATCGAAGGAAGGTACGGCTGACGCGGTTTTCAGTTCTCAGTTGTCGGTTTTCAGGCCCTACCACACCCTTGCCCGGTTTTCGGAAGGGTGTTGCCATTCTCCGCCAATTCGCAACAGGCTTCTGAAACTCAACTGAAGCACACTCGCTTCAGCCGCCCCACGCGCGCCAAAGGCAACCCTTTCGCAACACAGCCGAGCCCCCGTTCGGTGGGCTCGGCTCCCCAAGTCCTTCTTACCCTCTTACGCTCGCCGACCCAACGGGCCTCTCGGTCCACCCGGGGCCGGGGCGAGTCCCCGAAGGCGCTAGAACTGGTGCTCCAGTTCCGTGGTGTTGAACTGCGCCTCATACAAACCTCGAGCGTCCTGTGAGGCAGCGGTGGGCCGCAGGTCCTTAGCGAGAGAAGCGACGCTCATCGCGAAGAAGGCCGTCAGCATGGCAATGGCGGTGATGCTCTTCCTGATCTTCATTTCTTTCTCCTGTGCTGCCCGCTTCCCAACGAAGCGGGCGAATGGGTGTGCGTCTGGTGCCCGCCGGACTTCGACTGGCCGGCGTGGAGGGTTGCTGCCAACGTAAATCTCTGCCGTCCTCGCGGAGGGGCGCGCGCTCGGCCCCTATCCCTCCGAGGGTCAGCTCTTTGCCCGGTGCCCCGCTGCCCAGCCTTGTCGAATTCCACCGCCAGGCTGATCGCACGCGAGCTGCGGGCCCGTGGGCGGCGCGAAGCGGGACAGGAACGCCTTAGAGGATGAAGGTCCTGGGAGGTTGTCCGCTGAAGTCGGCGATAGTCGCAACCGTCGCCTCGAGGTAGAAGACTTCGAAGGCGGGATTATCGGGAGTGCCGTAGATCGACTTCACGAGCGGACTCGCCTCCTGGACCTTTGCTTTCACGTCAAGGTCGTCCGAGAACACGGCTCTCCCGCTCAGCCTCAGCCAGGAGAAGTTCTCGCCGCTTGCGCAGAGCTCGACGTAGGGGTTGTTCCGCAGCTCCCGGTACACCTCCTTCTGGTTCGACGTGCAGAAGTAGAGCCGCCCTTCGCGCTCCAGCATGAACTGGAAGGGACGCACCTTGGGCCGGTTGTCGGTTCCTACGGTGGCGAGCTGCTGGACCTGGCTCTTGGAAAGGAAATCAATTACCGTGTTTCTCATGCTCGCCGTGTTCATCCTCATGCTCCTCCGTTTCGGCTTCCGAGTTCCCGAACAGAGTAGCTCGGCGTGGCGGTCCGGTCTTTCGGTCCGGGGCCGATCCCTTTCGGGTTTCGGCCAGGCGTCCGAGAGGGGCGGAGGACTTCGGTGAGGAAGGGCCGAGACGTCGGCCTCGCCTTCGAGGGCCTGTACCTGGTCCACCAGAACCTGCCGGGAAAGCGGTTGCGGCGGGCCGTAAGGCAGGAGCACCTCCTCTTCGTGCCTCTCCAGGGGGAGATCGAGGTGCTTCTCGAGTCGGGCGCCGTGCGAGCGGGTCCGGGCCGCTTCCTCTATCTGCCGCCTGGGACGGTGCACGGCTTCCGCGCATCGGAGCGCGGAGGAGAGCGGCTAATTGCGCTCGTCGAGGAGGGAGCCTGGCGAGCGGCCGGGGGTACTGTCCTCCCACCGGTCTCGCGGTCGGCCCCTCCGCTGATCCGGGAGCTTCTTTTCTACCTGTTCCTGAATCCGGCCACGGCGGGCTTCCGCGGGATCGTCCAGACACTCGTCGCGATCCTGGGGGAAACCTGCGGGTCGAGCGATTCGCGCCTGGATCTCGATCACTTGGAGGGCGCCGCCCGGGACCCGAGGCTGCGCGCGGCCACGAAGTACCTCCGGGAGCACCTGACCGAGCCCCTCTCCATCCCGGCTCTCGCCGAGGCGTCGGGAGCGAGCGTCCGCACCCTGCGCCGCCTCTTCGCGAAGGAGCTCGGGCTGACCCCGAAAGCAGTCCTCACGGCGAACCGGATCGAACGGGCGAGGGACCTGCTCGCCGCCGGGGGCACTTCGGTGACCGAAGTGGCACTTGGCGTCGGGTACGGCTCGATGTCGCAGTTTCTGGCGGCCTTTCGGAAAGCGACCGGCCGACTTCCGTCCGACTTCGCCCACACCGCCTCGGGAGAAACGCCACCAACGGCTTCTGCGAGGCGCGCCGCGCGTTCTTTCTGAACGGGTGCAGTCTGAACGGCCGTCCGGTATTGCTCTCTCTCGCTAGAAGATCAGCGAACTTCTTTCAATAGCTCTGGGTGCTTGTCGAGCACCAGGAGAAGTTTTGTCAGTGCCAGGGGAGGTTGTGTTTCGCCTCGCTCGTAGCGTGAAAAAGCTGTTGCCCCCCCGCCGAAGATCTGGGCGGCTGCGACCTGAGTCAGTCCCAGCTTCTTTCGGATGCGTCTGATATCGGGAGCATTGCGCTTGTTGACCGAGGCGATCAGACTGTCGCTTGCCTCACGGTAGCGGTCATAGCTTGGTGCATCGAAGACGACCTCGTTGCACTCCAGACAACGATCGCCCGTCAGACCATGTACAGTAATCGACTCACCTTTATAGCGAATGATCTCATCGCGAATCTCATGAACAGTGTTCTTGGATCCACAGCTTGGACACTGCATAGGAGCTCCTATTTCGCCTTGAACTGAATCACCGGTGGTCTACCGTCCGCATACCCAGTGATCTTGATGTACGCGGTCTCCCCTGTGAATATCTGCGCGTGATACACGTCCTGCCACAGGGTACTATCGTGTTCGGTCGTCATCGCCTTGTAAAAACTGGAGGGGGTCAAACCACACACTACCTCCCTCATCTGCGTCTCGGTGAGGCCCATCGCGCGCCCGCCCTCGATCGCCGTCCTCGTGAAGGGGCGACTGGCCGGGTCGGCTACGACCGTCTGTATCTCGGGCAGACGGTAGTGAGGCCTCCTCTTCTCCATTCACTTATCTTAGCTAATCGGTATAATTTAGCAAGTTGCTTAGTTCGCAGCCCGACGCGGTATGTCCCCGGTCGACGAGGCAGAGGTTGTTTGGGCCCTCCGTAAGCCCCTCCTGGACGATTCAGGAAGGCAGCCCTTCCGCACGAAGCCGCCTCTGGCCGGCTTCTTTCACTCCCACGAAGCCTTTTCGGTCCCCCTTTGTCCCTCCAGCGCAAAGGACTCCGGCTCGAGGCCTGATCGCTTCGGCGCTCGGGGAGTGGAAGCGCGGCCCCAACTAGTCCATTCATAGGAGGGACCGCACCGGAGTGCTAGGATGTGGGGTGAATCTACTGATGATCTATCTGGACGCCAGCGTCGTCGTGGCGCCGCTGGCCCCGGAGCCGATGACTCCGTTACAAGGTCTGAATGACAGAGAGTACAGTTACCGCCAAGGTTGCCCGGGCCCATGCGAATCTCGCCTTCATCCGGTCGAAATCAGGGCCTGAAGTAATGAAAGCCGCGGTGCCTTGAATCAAAAAACCGGTACCAGGACCGTTCTTGCCCGCGACCTTACTGCTGCCTAGAGTGAGCAAGACTTTGTTCTTCTTCTGGATGTTGGCCTCGGTCTTGTGCATGTAGCCTGCCGGTATTAACAAGCGTCCATCGTCGGCGATTCTAACGTAGCTGTTCCAGGTATTGACGAGGTGCGGCTCATCCACTCCCATGGTGGCGATGGCAACTACTCCGTCATGCTTCAGAACTTCCAGCATCTTTTCCGGGACGTTCATGATTCCTCCTGCTCTGGCTGGGACCTACGGGTTACGCGACGAGAGTCAGACTGGGGGACGCTCTTTGCGGGTTCCATACTGCGCCGGTTGACGGGTGAAGCAGGGCGTCGGAAGCCTCCCTTTTCGAAGCATCGTTCCACTCTATGCGCACTCCGGATTCAGCCGGAGCGACGGCCTCAGCGCGGTTCGATCGGGTCACGATCTTTATCCGTTTGTCCCAGCTTCTCGTGGTGTAACGCCAAGCCGCGATCACTACCGTAGATCTCAAGCGAGCTTGGACCACGTCGCGCTTCTGTAGAGGGCGCGCACGAGACAGAGGACACAATGGATGGAACCGATCACGAATATCGCACTGGCCGTAGCCGCGTTCGTCTTGTTGATCGCCGTTGCTGTCGTAATATCAGCCTCGCGTATGAAAACGGCAGTGACGGAAGTCATTCAGGTTTTCCGCCAACATCATTCTTCATGTTCAGAGACTCCTAGAACGGTTGATGAGCTAGGCTTGAAGCCTCGGGGTTTGTTTGACCTTCGGCTGGGGCTGAGAGATTACAAGCCCTACGCGCTAAAGGCTATGATTCAATCAGGCGTGGTCCGAGTAAGAAATGACGGCAGCATGTGCCTCGCAGAGGAGAAGCTGAGCGGGTCCCCCTTCGACAACTCGGCGGGAGAAGCTCGGGGCTGATTGGGATGCCTCATTAGGTATAGGTGTTAGGTGTACTCCTAAAGCCTAAAACCAAAGGCTAAAACCTAGAGCCTAAGACTGACTGACGACCGTCTGGTTGACATCTGCCCCCGCTGGGGTACTCCTCTACGCAACCACCGAGAGGAGCCGCCCATGGAACGTCGAACCCTCGAGATCTTCTTCGACTACATCTGACCCTGGTGCTACTTCGACACCGTCGGTGTCGCCCGTCTAAGCTCGGAGCACTCCCTGACGGTCCGCTGGACGCCGTTTCCGCTGCACCCGGAGATCCCGCCTGAGGGGATGGAGCTCGAGGAGCTCTTCCGGGGGAGGATCGACCTCGCGGCCGCCAACGAGCGGTTGCGCCGTACCGCCGCAGGGCTCGGGCTGCCCCTGAAGGACCGGACCCGAACCACGAGCAGCCGCCGAGCCCAGGAGCTCGGGGAGTGGGCGGAGTCCGAAGGGTCTGGAGAGGCGTTCCGAAATGCGGCCTTCCGGGCGTACTTCGCCGAGGGCGTGAACATCGGGCTCGAAGAGGAGATCGTCGCCGTGGCGACTCGAGCCGGCCTGGACCCCGCCGAGGCCCGGGAGGTCCTCCGGACCCGCCGTTTCGCCGGCGCCGTCGACGCCGCCTGGGCGCGCTCCCGGCGCAGCGGCATCGGCTCCGTTCCCACCCACGTCCTCGACGGCCGCCTCCTCGTCGGCTTTCGCCCCTACGAAGAGCTCGTGAGGTTCGTGCAGGGGCACCCGTAGTGTCCGGCGTCCCAGGGGCGCCCCGCCGCATCGGCTCCGCAATGCCACTTGTAAGGTTCAACGAGTCCTTCGAAAAAGAAGTTAAAGCCTTCCGAGAGCTTCCCGATATGTAGCGAGCGGTCTACTGAACGGGGGCGGAGCGTCTACAACGGCGTTTGTCAACGGCAATTGGTGCCGGCCCGTCGTCGGTCCTCCGGCTGGCGGGTGCAGGTCGGCTCCCGTGAAACCTCGGGGGGTCACTCGTCCTGCCAAGGAGAGGCATGCTCATGTTCAAAAACCTCAAGATCGGAGCCCGGCTCTTCTCCCTCATCGGTTTCCTCTCGGCACTGCTCGTCGGCGTCGGCATCGTCGGCCTCCTCGGCATCGGGCGCACGAGCGAATCGCTCGAGACGGTCTACAACGACCGGGTCGTTCCCCTGCGGGACCTGAAGGTGATCTCCGACCGGTACGCGGTGAACATCGTCGACGCGACCCACAAGGTCCGCGGCCGCTCCCTATCCTGGGAGGAGGGACGGAAGAACGTGGACGAAGCCGTCGGCGTGATCCGCGAGAAGTGGGACGCGTACCTCAAGACGTACCTCGTGGAGGAGGAGAGGAAGCTCGTCGCGGAAATCCGGCCTCTGCTGAAGCAGGCCGACCGGGCAGTGGACGAGCTCCAACGGATCCTGGAACAGAAGGACCAGGCGACGCTCGCCGAGTTCGCGGAGAAGAAGCTCTACCCGGCGATCGACCCGGTCTCGGAGAAGCTGGCGGAGCTGATTGAGGTGCAGCTCGTGGTCGCAAAGGCGGAGTACGACGCGGCCCACGCCCGGTACGGAACGATCAGGGCCGTCGCCTTCGCCAGCATTGCCCTGGGGTTGCTCTTCGCCTGGTTCCTCGGTGTGCTCACCACCCGGAGCGTCACGCGGCCGATCGCGAACCTCGTCTCGGCTGCCGACCGTCTGGCGACGGGCGACGTGAGCATCGAGATCGAAGCGAGCAGGAACGACGAGGTGGGGCAACTGTCGGCCTCCTTCCGAAACATGGTCGAGAACATCAAGGGGCAGGCTGCGGTGGCCCAGGCCATCGCAGCCGGCGATCTGTCCGTGGAGACCCCCGTCAGGTCCGAGGCCGACGTCCTCGGCGAGGCGATGAGAAAGGTGGTCACGACGCTCCGCGGCCTCGTCGCCGAGGCCGGGCTCCTCACCCAGGCGGCCGTCCAGGGCAAGCTCGAGACCAAGGGAGACGTCGGGAAGTTCCAAGGCGGCTACAGGGATATCGTGGCCGGGGTGAATCAGACGCTCGAGGCGGTGGTCGGCCCCTTGAGAGTCGCGGCAGGATACGTGGAGCGGATCTCGAAGGGGGACGTGCCGGCCAAGATCACCGAGGAGTTCAAAGGCGAGTTCAACGTCATCAAGAACAACCTGAACACGTGCATCGACGCCGTGAACTCGCTCATCTCGGACGCGACCCTGCTATCGCGAGCGGCGGTTGAGGGACGCCTCAGCACTCGCGCCGACGCCGGAAAGCACCAGGGCGACTTCCGCAGGATCGTCGAAGGCGTGAACGACACGCTGGACTCCGTCATCGGTCCCCTGAACGTCGCGGCGACCTACGTCGATCGGATCTCCAAGGGCGACATCCCGCCGAAGATCGTCGACAGCTACAACGGCGACTTCAACACCCTCAAGGAGAACCTCAACACGTGCATCGACGCGGTGAACGACTTGATCGGCGACGCGAGGAGCCTGTCCGAGGCCGCCCTGGAGGGAAGGCTCGGCACGCGGGCCGACGTCTCCCGCCACCAGGGCGACTTCCGAAAGATCGTGGCCGGGGTGAACGACACGCTGGACGCCGTCATCGGTCCTCTGACGGTGGCGGCCAACTACGTGGATCGCATCTCGAAGGGCGACATCCCGCCGGCGATCACCGAGAGCTATAGCGGCGACTTCGACGCAATCAAGCAGAACCTCAACGTCCTCATCGCCGCCATGGAGAAGGTGACGAAGGTCTCCCAGGAGATCGCGGCCGGCAACCTCCGGGTGGAGGTGCGCGAGCGGAGCGAACAGGACGAGCTGATGCGGGCCTTGGGAGCGATGGTCCGGAAGCTCACGGAGGTCATTCAGGACGTCAAGGCCGCGGCGGACAACGTCGCCTCGGGCAGCGAGCAGCTGAGCTCGTCCGCGCAGGAGATGAGCCAGGGGGCGACGGAACAGGCTTCCTCGATCGAGGAGGTCTCCTCTTCGATGGAGGAGATGAGCTCGAACATCCGCCAGAACGCGGACAACGCGAGCCAGACGGAGAAGATCGCGATCAAGGCCGCGCTGGATGCGAAGCAGGGAGGCCAAGCCGTCGCCCAGACCGTCGATGCGATGAAGCAGATCGCCACCAAGATCTCCATCATCGAGGAGATCGCGCGCCAGACCAACCTCCTCGCCCTCAACGCCGCCATCGAGGCGGCCCGGGCCGGTGACCACGGCAAGGGTTTCGCGGTGGTCGCGTCGGAGGTTCGGAAACTGGCGGAACGAAGCCAGCGAGCCGCGGGCGAGATCACCGAGCTCTCCGGCACGAGCGTGCAGGTCGCCGAAGAGGCTGGGGACCTCCTCTCGAAGATCCTGCCCGACGTCCAGAAGACCTCCGAGCTCGTCCAAGAGATCAGCGCGGCTTCCCAGGAGCAGCACGGAGGGGCGGACCAGATCAACCGGGCGATTCAGCAGCTCGACCTCGTGATCCAACAGAACGCGTCCTCCTCGGAGGAGATGAGCGCCACGGCGGAAGAGCTCTCGGGCCAGGCCGAACAACTCCAGAACGCCATCGCCTTCTTCCAGGCGGATGGGGCCGTCGCAGCGAGAGAGCCGGCGTCCAAGAGGCCTCCCAAAGTGAGGCGCCGAATCGCGCAGCAGGGCCTCGTCAGCCACCCTGCGTGCCCGCGCGGGAGCTCGGCCGAGGGGGCGCTCGGCACGATCCTGACGGAGATGGTCGACAGCGAGTTCGAGAGATCGTGACGAAGCCCGTCGGCAACGGATGGGGTCCCCCTCCCCGGGACCCCATCACCCCTTCCGTTCGCCTGGCTGTGCACGCCCACGCGGACAAGACCCGCTTCCGGAAGGATACTCCCGGGGCAGGCTCCACGGAGGCGCTGCGTGGCTGGGCAAGGGCCGGTGAAGGCGGAGACCCGCGGCCGGTCATGGACCCGGCCTAGCGCTTGAAGCCTCGTCCGAGCAGTTCGGCCGCGATGGTGGCCTTCTCGATTTCGCGTGCTCCCTCGTAGATCTCCACGATCTTCGCGTCCCGGTAGAGGCGCTCGACGTCGGCGTCGGCGAAGCAGCCGGACCCGCCCAGGAGCTCCACCGCTTGGGCGGTGACCCATGTACCCGTCTCGCCGGCGAGCAGCTTCGCGGCGGAGACGAGCTTGGGATCGAACCGGCCTTCGTCGATCTGCTGGGCCACCATCCGGTAGAGGTGCCGCGCGGCTTCGATCCGGGTGAACATCTCGGCGAGAAGGAACTGCACCCCCTGGAAGGAAGCGACCGGCCGCCCGAACTGGACGCGTTCCTTCGTGTACGCGAGGGCCCGGTCCAGGGCGCCCTGGGCGACCCCGACCCCCTGCGCAGCGGCCACCACCCGGTTGATGTTGAAGAGGTGCATCACCTGGCGGAAGCCTCTGCCTTCCGCCCCGCCCACGAGGTTCTCTTCGGGAACGACGACCTCGTCCAGGTAGACCGAAGCCGTATCCGAAGCCCGGATCCCGAGCTTTCCCGTGAGCTTGACCGTGCTGAGCCCCTCCATGCCCCGATCGACGACGAGAAAGCTGTAGCGCCGCAGCCGGTCCGGTTCCTCGGGATTGGTGCGACACATGACGAGGAGGTGGTCCGCGACGGTGCCGTTCGAGCTGAACTGCTTCGAGCCGTTGAGGACGTAGGAAGCGCCTTCCCGGCGTGCGGTCGTGGTCTGGGAGAAGATGTCGCTCCCCGCGTCGGGCTCGGTGATCGCGCAGCCCCAGATCTTCCGGCCCTGGGCGATGTCCGGGAGATAGCGCCTCTTCTGCTCCTCGGTCCCGAAGGCCGCGAGGATCTCGGCTCCGAAGACCGCGAGGAGCACGTTGCCCACCCCGGGGTCGACCCGCCAGAACTCCTCCATGACCCTGGCGTGCGGCAGGATTCCCAGACCGAGGCCGCCGAACTCCTCGGGAAGGAAGATGCCCATGAGACCGAGTCGCCCCGCCTTCTCCCAGATCTCACGCGGATAGCGCTCCGAGCGGTCGCACTCCCTCGCGACCGCAGGAAACTCGGCCAAGGCGAACTCGCGGGCGACGCGGGCGACGCGGGCGATCTGCTCCGGGTCAGAATCCATTCGAGGAGACATCATCGCTCCTGGGGTTGCGCGAAGTGGTTCCCGGGGACCGGGCGCCCCACCGATCTGACTCGTAACAGCTTCCTTCCGGTCCCCCCGTGCCGGCGCTCGGGCCACTCATAGGAGGCCCATGTTGCGGGCGACGATGAGCTTCATGATCTCGGTCGTCCCGCCGAAGATGGTGTACGGCCGCACGTCCCGGTAGAGCCTCGAAATCGGGTACTCCTCCATGTAGCCGTAGCCCCCGTGGAGCTGGAGACAGTGGTAGGCGACACGCTTGGCCATCTCGCACGTCCACGCCTGGGCCATGGAGACTCCGGACACCACGCCCTCGCCCCGCATGTGCTTATCGACGAGGTCCTCGAGGAAGACGCGGCCGAGGCGGATCTCCGTGGCCATTTCGACCATCTTGAAGGCGTTGTGCTGGAACCTCGAGATCGGGGCGCCGAACGCCTTTCGGTCCTTCGCGTACTGGATGGTCATCTCGAGCATGCATTCGGCCAGCGCCTGGCACTCGATCACCGCGACGAGCCGCTCCTGCTGGAGGTGCTCCATCAGGTAATAGAAGCCTTTCCCCTCCTCCCCGAGGAGGTTCGAGGCGGGCACGCGGCAGTCCTCGAAGGTGAGCTCGGCGGTGTCCTGCGCGTGCATCCCGAGCTTCTGGAGCTTGCGGCCCCGTTTGAAGCCCGGCGCGCCCCGCTCGATCGCAAGGAGGCTGATCCCTTTGGAGTCTTTTGCGCCGCGGTCGGTGCGGACGGCGGTGATGACGAGGTCGCTCTGGATCCCGTTGGAGATGAACGTCTTCGTCCCGTTGACGACGTAGTGGTCGCCGTCCCGCTCAGCCCTGGTCTTCAGCCCCGCCAGATCCGAGCCGGCGCCCGGCTCGGTCATGGCGATGGACGTGATGATCTCTCCGGAGGCGCACCCCGGCAGCCAGCGCCGTTTCTGCTCCTCGGTGCCGAGCTGGTAGAGGTAGGGCACGATGATGTCACCGTGCAGGGGCGTCAGGAGGCTCACGGCGCCGGCCCGGGCGAGCTCCTCGGCGATGATCATGGAGTAGAGGAAGTCCGCGCCGCTGCCGCCGTACTCCTCCGGCAGCCAGGGGCAGAGGAATCCCGCGTCCCCCATCTTGCGCCAGATCTCCCGGGGGATGATGCCGTCCCGCTCCCACTCGCCGGTGTACGGCGTCAGCTCCTGCTCCGCGAAGCGCCGAAAGGACTGGCGAAAGATTCTATGCTCCTCCTGGTACATGCGTTTCGCCCTCTCCCGCGCGGCTTCACCGGTAGGGGTAGAAACCTCTTCCCGTCTTCTGACCCAGGTTTCCCTCTTTCACGAGCCGGGCCATCTCCGCGGTGGCCCGGAACCGCTCGCCGTAGGCCTCGGTGAGCCCCTCCAAGTTGTGGAAGACAACGTCCAGGCCCGACATGTCGACGAGCTGAAAGGGTCCCATCGGATGGTTGAAACCGAGGCGCATGGCCTTGTCGATGTCCTCGATGCTCGCCACGCCCTCCGCGTGGATCCGGAGGCACTCGACGAGGAGTGCGGAGATGGCGCGGCTCGTGATGAACCCCTGGGAGTCCCGACAGACCACCGTCTCCTTCCCGAGGGCTCGGCAGAACCCGAGCGTCGTCGCCAGGGTCTTGTCGGATGTGGCGTCCCCCCGGATCACCTCGATGAGCCGCATCACGGGGGCCGGGTAGAACCAGTGGGTGCCGATGACGCGGTCCGGTCGGGCCGTAGCGCTCGCGATGGACCCGATGCGGAGCTCGGACGTGTTCGTCGCTAGGATCGCCCGGGGCGAGGCGGCCAGGTCGAGCTCCTCGAAGACTCCGCGCTTCAGCGCAAGGTTCTCGGGCACCGCCTCGATGACGTATTCGGCGTCGGTCAGGGCGTCCGCCAGGCTTGTCGTGAACGTGATCCGGCGGAGGGCGGAGGCCGCGTCCTCCGCGGAGAGGGACCCCTTCTGGACGCCTTTCTCGAGGCCAGCCTGGATCTTGGCTTGGGCTCCGGCCAAGGCCCTGGGCTCCACGTCGCGGACGGCGACCGGGAAACCGGCCCTGGCCGCGACCTGGGTGATGCCGGTCCCCATGAGTCCGGCGCCGATCACCGCCAGTTTGCGGATCTCCTCCATCGAAACCTCCTCGCGCAGGAAGGGAGGCGGGGCTCGCCCCCCCCGCCGAGACGCCCGTCCGCCTACTTCGGCTTGCGCCAGCCGGTCAGCGGCACGAATCGACCGTTCGGCACGTCGGCCTTGAAGAACTTGACCATCTGCGGCGGGGCGTGGCTCGCGGAGGTGTACGAGACCGGCGGGAAGATGCCGCCGGTCTCGTAGCCCCTGAGGGTCTCGAGGGCGGCCTGGAGGGACTCGGGGGTCAGGTCTTTCCCCGCCCGCTTCATGGCCTCGGTGAAGAGCCAGGAGACGCCGATGCCGTTGATGTAGAGCGACGTGAGCCCCGGTTTGCGGCCGTACTTCTGCGCGATCTCCCGGGCGAGCTTCGTCCCCGGCAGGTCCTCGAACCAGCCGCCGACAAAGTTGACGCCGATGAAGTTCTTGGCCCCCTCGCCGCACATCTTCACAAGGGCGTCGTCGGTGGCCCAGTTGAACCCGAAGACGACCGGCGAGTAGTTGTACTTTTGGGCAGTCTTCAGGAAGGAGACCACCGGCGGAAGCACATCGCAGGTGATCACGATGTTCGCCCTCTCCTTCTGGAGCGCCAGGACCTGGGAGCTCGCGTCGACGGCGCCCGTGGGGAGGACCAGCTCGGCGACCACCGGGAGCTTGTACTTGGCGGCCCGCTTCTTGATGGCCTCCAGCCCCACCATCCCGTACTCCTTCTTCGCGTAGACGACGCCGATGCGCGGGTCCTTGAGCTTCAGGTCGTCCGCGATGTAGTCGACGATCGCCTCGTACTGGGCCTCGTAGGTGGCCCCCATGGCGAAGATGTACGGGTTCACGGGGTTGAAGAACTCGTCGGCGAGGGCGTTGGGGATGTTGCTGATCTTGTAGTTCTTGATGTTCTCGAGGTTGGCGACGGTCTGGTTGGTGCCGCCGGTGGTGATGATCGTCAGCACCTCGTCGCGCGTCATCAGCTTCTTCACGGCGGCGACGGACTTGGGCGCCTGGAACTCGTCGTCCTCCCAGATCACCTCCACCTTTCGGCCGTTGATCCCGCCCTGCTCGTTGACCCACGCGAAGTAGTCCAACAGCCCCTGCCCGTTGGGTTCGCCCAGGGTCGCCACGGGTCCGGTCTTGCACATGACGAGCCCGATCTTGATCGTCGTGTCGGTGACTCCCCGGCCCGCGGCCCAGGCGGCGCCCGTTCCGAGGAGAGCGGCCAGCACGAAGGCGCCGGCCCAAGCGGTCCAACCCGATCTCGTCCGTCCCATGGCTTCTCCTTTGCGAGCTGTTCGCCGTTGACTGTTGGAAGTCCACGTGCTTCGAAGCTTCGAGCTGATCCTCCTCCTGTTGGGGTGAGCGTTTCCCGCCGAAGATCGAGGGGCCGCGGCCCCTGGCGCGGGCGGCTTCGCCTCAGTACGTGAAGGGCCAATTCCGGAACCCGACCCTGACCCGGCCCCAGATAGCGTTCAAGCCGCCGGGCTCGAAGATCAGGAAGAGCATGATCAGGAGACCGAAGGCGGCGATGTTCCACTCCTCGTTGTACTGGCCCAGGACCGACGGGAGGACCGCCTCGAGCGCCTGGGCGAGCGCCTTGATGGCCTCGGGCGCGCAGACGATGAAGACGGCGCCCAGGACCGAGCCGAGCACGCTTCCGAGCCCTCCGACGATGTTCATGGCGATGTACTCGACCGAGAGCAGGAACGTGAAGTGCTCGGGCTGGATGTAGCCGAGGGTGTAGGCGTAGAGGCCGCCCGCCACGCCCGCGTAGAAGGAGCCGATCGCGAACGCCAGTACCTTGTAGGCCGTCAGGTTGACGCCGAGCGCCTCGGCCGCCACGTCTCGATCGCGGATCGCCACGAAGGCCCGGCCCACCCTCGTGCGCACGATGTTCTTGGCCGCGACGAGCATGACAGCCGTCACGCTCACCAAAAAGAAGTAGATCTTCGTGTCTCCCTCGAGGGCGTGACCGAAGAGGTCCGGGGGCGAGACCTGGAGCCCTCTCACTCCGCCGGTGAGGGACGACCACGTGATCACCAGGTGGTCCACGACCACGCCGAAGGCCATCGTCGCCATCGCGAGGTAGAGCCCCTTCAGCCGCAGGCAGGGCAGACCCACGGCGATCCCGGCGACGGCGGCGACGCCTCCCGAGGCCGGGAGGAGCAACCAGAAGGGGAGGCCGAACCGTTTGGCCAGGAGCGCCGTCGTGTACGCCCCCAGGGCGAGGAACGCCGAGTGACCCAGGGAGATCTGGCCGGTGAAGCCGGTGAGGATGTTCAGGCCGAGGGCGCCGACGATGGCGATGCAGGAGAGGTTCGCGAGGTAGACGGGGTACGCGCCCCCCAGGAACGGCAGCCCGAGCAGGACCGCGAGGAGCACGCCCAGCCAGAAGCGGGCCCAGATCGTGCGGACGAGCTGGAGATCTTCGGCGTACGTCTCGCAGAACGTCCGGCTCCGGATCGCCATCACACTCGCTCCACTTCCTTCTGGCCGAAGAGGCCGTAGGGCCGGACCATCAGGATCAGGAAGAGGACCACAAACGGGGTGACGTCCTTCACGCCTCCTCCGAGCATTTCGTCCAGGTAGCCGCCGGCCAGGTTCTCGATGACGCCGATGGCGAGTCCGCCGAGGATCGCGCCCGGGATGCTCTCGAGCCCTCCGAGCACGACGGCCGGAAAGGCGCTCACGGCTGCGGCCGTGAGTCCCACGTTGAGCACCATCACGTTGGCGAGGAAGATCCCTGCGAGGCCCGCGATCGCGAAGGAGAGCCCCCAGGTGAGGGCGAAGACCCTCTCGATGCTGATCCCCATGAGACAGGCGGTGTGCTGGTCGTTCGCGGTCGCGCGCATGGCGAGGCCCACCCGGGAGGTCCGGAAGAAGAGCAGGAAGAGCAGCATGAGGCCGAACGCGACCGCCATGGTCCAGAGCTGGGTATGGGAGAGCACCACCGGCCCCATCCGGAGGGGCTCCGCGGGGAAGGGACTCGGAAAGACCTTGTTCTCGTGCCCGAAGAAGATCCCGGCGACCCCGCGGAGGAAGATGCTGAGCCCGATGGTGACCATGACGACCGAGAAGACGGGCTCGCCCAGCATGGGCCGGAGGATCAGGCGCTCGGTCAGGAGGCCGAGCAGGAACGCGCTCGCGACGGCGATGAGACACGCAGCCCAGACGCTCAGGCCGAAGCGCGTGATGAGGAAGAACGCGAGCAGGGCCGGCACCATGATCACTTCGCCCTGGGCGAAGTTCATGATCCCCGTCCCCTTGTAGATGAGCACGAAGCCGAGCGCGATGAGCGCGTAGAGACTCCCGGACGCGAGGCCGCTCAAGAGGAGCTCAAAGAAATAGGTGGCGGGGCTGTGCAATGGACCTCCACTGGCGGCTCTCGGGTCCGGCCGCCCCTGCGTACCAGTGTCCCCTTCGGACCGGACGGGCCCCTGGTGTCCCGTCCGGTCAGTTCGTGCATCGCAACCAGCAGGCCGAATGGCGACGAATCAGCGCCGTTCGGCCATCGCAGGGGCTGAATGGCAGACGAGGACTTTCCAAAAGGGACGCTAGGCGTAGAGTCCCTCGATCACGTCCGCGAACTTCTGCGCGATCACCTTGCGACGCACCTTCATCGTCGCGGTGACCTCCTCGTCGTCCTGGTCGAGCTCCTTGGTCAGCAGGGCGAACTTGCGGACGTTCTCCACTCGGGCGAGCTGGCCGTTGACCCGGTCCACTTCTTCCCGAATCAGCTCGTACACGCTCGGGTTCTCGGCCAGGCTCCTGTAATTCGTGTAGGGCACCCCCCGCTCCTGGGCCCAGTCGGAGACCGTGTCGAGCTCGAGCTGGATCAGCGCGACCAGGTACCTCCGTCGGTCTCCGATGACGATGGCTTCCTTGATGTACGGGCTGAACTTCAGCTTGTTCTCGATCTCGGAGGGGGCGATGTTCTTGCCCGCGGCGTTGATGATCAGGTCCTTCTTCCGGTCGACGATCTGGAGCTGCCCGTCTCCGGCGACCGCGCCGATGTCCCCGGTCTTGAGCCAGCCGTCCTCGGTAAAGGCGGCGGCCGTCGCCTCCGGGTTCCGGTAGTACCCCTGAAACACGGGGGCGCCCCGGAGCAGGATCTCCCCGTCTTCCGCGAGCCTGAACTCGACCCCGGGGATCGTCCTCCCCACCCGCCCGACCCGGGTCTCCCCGTCCCGGGGCATGAAGGAGATCCCGGTCGACTCCGTCATCCCATACCCCTCCCGCACCGGCACCCCGACCGCGTGGTAGAAGGCCAGGAGCTCGTGGGAGAGCGGCGCGGCCCCGCTCGCCGCGAACGTGCAGTCGAGGAGGCCCAGCCGGTTGCGCAGGGCGCGGAAGAGCGCCAGGTACCCGAGCCCGTAGAGGGCCAGCCAGAAGAGACCCGGGTTTCGGCCGGCGAGCCTGCGGGCGGCGACCTTCGCGCCCACGGGCATGAAGACCCGGTAGACCCAGCGCTTCACGCAGAAGGCGTTTTTGATCCGGATGACCACGTCGGAGTGCATCTTCTCCAGGATCCGCGGCACCGTCAGGAAGACGGTCGGCGAGATCTCGCGGAGGTCCGCCTGGAGCGTCTGCACGCTCTCGGCGAAGTTGACGGTGCAGCCGGCGTAGAGGGGGAAGATGAGGGAGAACATCCGCTCGGCGATGTGACAGAGCGGCAGGGCCGAGACGAAGGAGTCCCTGGACCGGAAGCGGACGACTTCGGAGAGCCCGTCCACCATCGACACCATGTTGCGGTGGGAGATCATGGCTCCCTTGGGGTCGCCGGTGGTCCCGGAGGTGTAGACGAGGATCGCGGTATCCTCGGGCCGGGTCTGCGCGACGCGGCTGTCGAAGAGCTCCGGCTCGCGCTCGTGCAGGGCGCGCCCCAGCGCCTGGACCTCCGCGAAGCTCATCAGCTTCGGTTCCCGATACCTGCGCAGCCCCTTCTTGTCGATGTAGATGATCCGCACGAGGAGCGGCAGCTCCTCGAGCACTTCGAGCACCTTGTCCACCTGCTCCTGATCCCGGCAGACCACGAAGCGTGACTCCGAGTTGGAGAGGACGTAGCGCACCTGCACGGCCACGTTCGTCGGGTAGACGCCCACCGAGACGCCGCGCAGGGACTGCGTAGCGAGATCGGCGTAGAGCCACTCCGGGCAGTTGTCCCCGAGGATGGAGAGTTTGTCCCCTTCCCGGAAGCCGAGTTCCAGGAGCCCCAGGGCGAAGTCCCGGACGTGGGCCCAGTAGGCGTTCCAGGAGACCCTCTGCCAGATCCCGAGGCTCTTCTCCCGCAGGGCTACCCGTTCTCCGTACCGCGCCACGTTGCCGCCGAAGAGCTTGGGGAGGGTGGCCGCAGCGGGCTCGCAACGACGGCTACCGGTCACTGCCGGGCTCCCCCAGGTACGCCTGGACCACCGCCGGGTCCGCCTGCACCTCGCCGGGCGTGCCATCGGAGATCACGCGCCCGAAGTCCAGGACCGTGACGCGATCGGCGATGTCCATGACGACGCCCATGTCGTGCTCGACGAGGAGCACCGTCACCCCCAACTCCTCGTTCACGTCGAGGACGAAGCGGGTGATGTCCTCGGTCTCCTCCTGGTTCATCCCCGCCACCGGCTCGTCGAGCAGGAGGAGCTTCGGTTCGACCGCCAGGGCGCGGCCGATCTCCACCCGCTTCTGGATGCCGTAAGGCAGTGCGCCGACGGCCTGCTTCCGGTAGCCCTCGATCTCCAGGAACTCGACGATCTCCTCCACCTTCGCCCGGTGGCGGAGCTCCTCCCGGAGGGCCCGCCCGTAGAAGAGCGCGGCCGAGACGGGCCCTGTGCGCATGTGCAGGTGGCGGCCGAGAAGCAGGTTCTCGATCACCGTCATGTGCTTGAAGAGTTCGATGTTTTGAAACGTTCGGGCGATCCCCAGGGCAGCGATCCGATGGGGCTTCAGGCCGGTCGTGGGCTTCCCCTCGAAGCAGATCGAACCCCTGCTCGCCTGGTAGATGCCGCTCACCACGTTGAAGAGCGACGTCTTGCCGGCGCCGTTGGGACCGATGAGGGCGTGGATCCGACCTTCGGCTACGGACAGGTTCACGCCGCTCAGGGCGCAGATGCCCCCGAAGTTCAGCGTGAGGTCGTCGATCTCGAGCTGGGCCACGTCCGCCTCAGGACAGCCAGCGCTTGCGGCGCTTGTAGTGTTTCACGTCGGCGAAGCTCTTCTTCTTCGCCTTATCGGTCACCCCCAGGTAGAACTCCTTCACGTCGGCGTTCCGCATCAGGGCTTCGCAGGGGCCATCGAGGACGACCCGGCCGTTCTCCATGATGTAGCCGTAGGAGGCGAACCCGAGCGCCAGCTGCGCGTTCTGCTCCACGAGGAGGAGGGCCGTCCTCTGCTCTTCGTTGATCTGGCGGAGGATCTCGAAGATGTGACGCACCACCAGAGGCGCGAGGCCCAGGGAAGGCTCGTCGAGCATCATGAGCTTCGGCCGCGCCATGAGCGCCCGGCCGATGGCGAGCATCTGCTGCTCTCCGCCGGAGAGGTAGACCGCCCGCTGCTGACGGCGCTCCCGGAGCACGGGGAAGTAGTGGAAGACGCGCTCGAGGTCTTCCCGCACACCCGAACGGTCATTGCGGGTGTAGGCGCCCACGAGCAGGTTTTCGGCCACGTTCAGGTCCGCGAAGACCCGCCGGCCCTCCGGCACGAGCGCGATGCCGGCCCGAACCACCTCGCTCGGGCCGAGGCGATGGAGGGGCACGCCCGCAAAGGACGCCGTGCCCCCCGTCACCTCGCCGTTCTGGAGCCGCAGGAGGCCGGAGATGGCCTTGAGGGTCGAGGTCTTCCCCGCGCCGTTCGCTCCGAGGAGCGCCACGATGCCCCTTTCGGGCACCTGGAGCGAGATGCCCTTGAGCACCAGGATCACGTCGTTGTAGACGACTTCGATGTTGTTGACCTCGAGAACCGGCTAGCTCTCCCTCTCCAGGAGCACCGCCGTCCCCACGCCGCCGCCCGCGCAGAGCGCCGCGACGCCCCGGCGGGCGCCCTGCCGGTCCAGCTCGTGGTCCAGCGGGCCGATGAGGCGGCAGCCCGTGGCGCCGACGGGGTGGCCGAGGGAGATGCCGCTGCCGTTCACGTTCGTGCGCTCCCGATCGAGCCCGAGTTCCTTCTCACAGGCGAGATAGAAGGACGCGAACGCCTCGTTGATCTCGAGAAGATCGATGTCCCGGAGCGTCAGGCCCGCCTGGGCGAGAACCGACCGCACCGCGGGCACGGCGGCGATGCCGACGAGATGCGGATCCACCGCGGTGAGCGCGTGGGCCTTGACCTCGGCGAGGACGCGCAGGCCGAGCTCCCGGACGCGCTCCTCGGACGCGAGCACCACCGCGGCCGCGCCGTCGTTCATCCCGGAGGCGTTTCCCGCGGTCACCACCCCGTCGGGGCGGAACGCCGGTTTGAGCCGCGCGAGGGCCTCTGCCGTGGCGTCCTCCCGAGGGTGCTCGTCGACCTCTACCCGGCGGGTGCGGCGACCCTCGGGGACCTCAAGGGGCAGGAGCTCCCTGCCGAACCGGCCCTCTCTCGTCGCCCGCAGGGCGCGCGCGTGGCTGTAGGCGGAGAGCTCGTCGAGCTCCTCCCGCCCCAGACCGTAGCGCTCGGCCAGACGCTCGGCGGCGAGCCCCATCCCGCCGCCCACCGGGTACTCCTGCATGCCCCGCCAGAGGAGGTCGATGCCCTCCAGGTGTCGCAGGCGCTGCCCCCAACGAGCGCTCTCGAGGATGTAGGGAGCGTTGCTCATGGACTCGACCCCGCCGGCGACCACGACGTCCGCGGTCCTTTGGCGGATGGCGCTCACGCCGAGGATCACGGCCTGCATCCCGGAGGAGCACGCACAGTTGACGGTGTAGCCGGGAACTTCATAGGGGAGGCCGAGGAGGAGGCTCGCGATCCGTGCGATGTTCTGGTCGAGAGGCGAGAGGCAGCTTCCGAGCACCACTTGGCTCACCTGGGCCGGTTCGACCCCGGCGCGTCCGAGGGCGTCCCGCAGCACGGGCTGGACGAGGTCGAGGGGCTTCAGGTCGCGCAGCGCGCCGCCAAAGTCCCCGATGGGAGTGCGCACCGCGCTGACGAGATAGACCCGGTTCGCCATGAACTCCCTTCCTCTCTTTTTCGCGCCCGTCGAGTCGCTCGGGGCGGCTGCTTCAGGCTTGGTCGGGCGGTGTTCCTCCTGGGGACGGCTCCGGCGCGGGGGCAAGCCCGCGAAGAAGGACTCGGCGGAAGGTCTTCACGAAGGGAGGGCCGCCCAACCTTCCCCCCGTGCGCTGCCACTGGAAGAGGACTCCGTCGTGGAAGGCGATGATGACGTGGGCCACCAGGTCCGTGTCGAGGGAGCTCTCGAAGACCCCCTGCCCCTTCCCCTCGTCGACGAGTCGGGCCACGAACTCCGTGTACTTGTCGTACGCGTGGAAGAGCGCGAGGCTCGCCGGGGTTTCGGCGCCCTGGAGCTCCGCCGAGACGATGGTCAGAAGGAGGCAGAGGTCCTTGTTCTTCTCCGCGAACTCGGAGCTGAAGCTCACGAAGCGGTTGAGCTTCGCCCAGGCGTTGCCCTCGGTGGACACCACCTCGTCGATGACCCGATCAAGGTAGTCGGTCTCGAACCGCTCGATGAGGCTCAGCAGGAGCTCTTCCTTGCTCGCGAAATGGGCGTAGAGGGCCCCCTTGGTGCGCCCGAGGGACCCCGCGATCTCGGAGATGGGCGTGCGGGTGAAACCCTGAGAGACGAATAGCCGCGTCGCCGCGTCCTGGATTTTGGCGCGGGTCTGCGCACCTTGGAGCTTCTTGGGACCGAGTTCCTTCACCGCGCGGCTCCCGTCGGGGTCGGGGGGCGGTCTCAGATACCGGACGTTCAGGATCTTAGCAGACGACCGACGTCCGTCAAGATCTCGATACGATGTTTTATTGGCGGAGGTCTCTGCTAGAGGCGGCCCATGGCCTTCAAGCGCGCCTCGAGGTCTCCGAGCGCCCCGGGGCGGACCGGCCTGGCTTCGCTCAGGTCGCCGATCCTGCCGAAGGCCTCGTCGAAGGCGTCGACCGTGACCGGGAACGTCGGATCGAACTGCACGCCGGCCCCTTCGAAGTAGTGGATCCGGGCGTAGAAGCCTCCCATCGCGGCGATGATCATCCCGGCCTCGCGGCAGCGCGCGCTGCACAACCAGGCCACCGCGGGCGAGACCAGGTCGGCCCGCAGGTACTCGGTCAGGGGTCCCTGCTCGACGCCTTCGGTCATCCGCGTCATCGCTCCGGGTGCGATGGCGTTCACCAGCACGTTGTTCTTGGGGCCTTCGAGCGCCAGGGAGTTCATCATCCCCACGACGCCCAGCTTCGCGGCGGAGTAGTTCGCCTGGCCGAAGTTCCCGTTCGTCGCGGCAGTGGACGTCGTAAAGACGATCCGGCCGTACTTCTGCTGGACCATCAGGGGCCAGGCCGCTTTCGTGACGTAGAAGGTCCCGAGGAGGTGCACCCTGACGACCTCCTCGAAGTCCTCGGCCGTCATCTTCCCGAAGCTTCGGTCCCGCAGGATGCCGGCGTTGTTGATCAGGAGGTCGACCCGCCCGAAGGCGTGGAGCGCCGCGTCCACGATGCGCTGCGCCGACGCAGGGTCGGAAACGCTGTCGCAGTTGGCGACCGCCTCCCCTCCCAGGGCCCGGATCTCGGCGACGACCCGGTCCGCGGCGGCGCCGGTCCCGCCCGTCCCGTCCACCGCCACTCCGAGGTCGTTCACGACCACCTTGGCGCCGAGCCTCCCCAGCAAGAGCGCGTGTTCGCGGCCGAGGCCGCCCCCGCTTCCGGTCACGATGGCAACCCGGCCGTCGAGTCTAATGCTCAAAGGGACCTCCTTCGACGATCCTAGGCCTCTTCTCGAGGCCCCGCGGGCAGGTGGGAGAGCAGCATGAAGGTTCCGATGGCGTGCCCGACGAGCTCTCCCCGGACGTCGTAGAGGTGGGACTCCGCGATGTCCTGCCGCCTCCCTCCCTTGATGAGACGCCCGACGGCCGTCAGGTCGGTCTCCGCCGCCGGCTTGAGGTAGTGTATGGTCAGCTCGGAGGTGGCGATCCACCCCGAATCGCCGTGGTTCAGGGCCGCCGCGAACCACGCCGCCGTGTCGAGGAGCGTCGCGTAGACGCCGCCGTGGATCCCGCCCGCGGCCTGGTTGAAGCGTGGATCGTAGGGCATCGTGACCACGGGCCGGTCCTCGTCGTCGAAGTCGAGCCGCATCCCCATGGTCTGAGCGATGTGGACGCGCGCCGTGAAGAGGCGCTGGAGCTCCTGTTTGCGGCGGGCGCGGGACATGACCGGCTCCTTCCTGGCACGGTTTCGAGGGCCGTCCGAAGCGCCGGATCATAGTGCCGTCGCGCGTTCCCGCGCAACGCTCGTCGGCGAGCTCTTCGGCGAGCCGGCGAGTTTTTCTCCTGAAGTCGGACCCTCCGCGGGCCCGAAAGGTTTGGGACAAACCCGTCCGATCACGCTCGCCGAGCGGCGGCGTGAGCCGCGGGGCCGACGATTCCGTCCTCCCTCTTCTGCCTTCCCAGCCCCCGTGCTCACGATTTGACCGCTCCCCTTCCTTTGCCAAACTGGTGAACAACGGCGTGCAGGCCGCGATCGCGGTGGTCTCGCCTCTCAACGGGCGCTGATCCGGCAAAGAGCCCCCGGCTCGCCGGAAGAAATGAGGCCGGTCCAGATGGCGACAGAGCAGCTTTCGTTTGACGCCGGGGCGGACATCGAGCCTACGCCGGTCACGATCGTCGGAGCGGGCCCGACAGGGCTCGCCCTGGCCGTCGACCTTCGCCTGCGCGGGGTCTCGTGTCGCATCGTCGACAAGAATCTCCGGCGCACGTCCGAATCCCGCGCGTTGGCGGTGCACGCCCGCACGCTGGAGACGCTCGAGCGCTTCGGCGTGGCGGAGGAGGCGGTCCGCGAGGGCCGAAGGGTCCCGCGCCTGAACGCCTACTGGGAGGGCGAACCGGCCTTCTCCCTGACGTTTCCGGCCCTCGACACCGCCTACCCCTTCGTCCTCTCGCTCCCCCAGAGCGAGACGGAGCGCCTGCTCGAGGAACGGCTGGAGAGCCTCGGCGGCCGGGTCGAGAGGGGCACCGAGCTCGTCGCGCTCCGGCAGGGACCCGAGGAGGTGGAAGCGACCTGCCGGGGCCCGAAAGGAGCGGAGGAGCGCCTCCGCTCCCGGTGGCTCGCCGGCTGTGACGGCGCCCACAGCACGGTCCGCGAGCTCCTCGGTCTGCCCTTCGAGGGGTCCACCTACGAGGAGCGCTTCGCGCTCGCCGACGTGGAGCTCGAGTGGTCGTACCCGGAGGGCGAAGGTCACGTCTTCTTCTTCGAGGGCGGCCCTCTGGCGGCCTTCCCGCTACCCGGGGAGCACCGCTACCGCCTGATCGGTCTGCTCTCGGAGAGCGAGGAGGCCACCGGAGCCCTCTTCGTGGAACGGCTCCAGGAGGCGCGGACCGGCGCCTCGCGCATCCGCAACCTCGCCTGGCTCTCGTCGTTTCGCGTCCACCGGCGGATCGTTCCGGCCTTCCGCGAGGGGAGAATCTTCCTCGCGGGCGACGCGGCCCACATCCACAGTCCGTTGGGCGGGCAGGGGATGAACACCGGCATCCAGGACGCCGAGAACCTCTCCTGGAAGCTCGCCTGGGTCGAGCAGGGGCTCGCGCGGGAGGAGCTCCTCCGCACCTACGACGAGGAGAGGCGGCCCGTGGCGCTCGCCGTGATGAAGGAGACCCACCGCGCGACGCGTCTCGTGACGCTCAAGGGGGGCGTCGCCCAGCGGCTCCGGAACCGGCTGACGGCCCTCCTCCTCCGGCTGCCCGCCGTCGGACACCGCCTCCTGCGCGGCGTCGCGGAGCTCGACTTCGCGTACCGGAGCGGGATCGTCGACGAGCACTGGCCGGAAGGCCTGGGCGAGGGAAAGACGTCAGCGGGGCGGCGCGCGCCCGACGCGCTCGGCGGCGTCGTGCGCCTCTACGACCACCTCGACCCGCTTCGGCCCACGCTCCTCCTCTTCCGCGGTCTGCCGGGCGAAGGGAGCGCGGCCCGGGTCCTGGACGCCGCCTCGGCCGTGGCTTCCCGGTACGGGGAGCGGATCGCCACGGTCCTCGTCGGCGCTCCACCGGCGCCGGAGGGCTGGGGCGGCTTCCTCTTCCCCGACCCGGAGGGGACCGTCCACCGCGCCTACGCGGCCTTCGAAGACTGCGCCTACCTCATCCGGCCGGACCGCTACATCGGTTTTCGGACGCGGCCGGCCGACGCCGGGAGGCTGCTCGCCCACCTCACTCGCGTCCTGTCATGACGCGGCCATGCCCCTGCGAGCGCACTGGCACCGGAGCGTCTCCGAGATTCCCCGGGAGGAGTGGAACCGGCTCGCTCTGCCCCTGCCCGTTCCCATCCTCGAGTGGGAGTGGCTCCAAGGCCTGGAGGCGTCGGGCAGCGTCTGCCCCGAGACCGGCTGGCTTCCCCTCCACCTGACGCTTCGCCGCGATCGCCGGCTCGTGGCCGCGGCGCCGCTCTACGTGAAGGTGCACAGCGAAGGCGAGTTCGTGTGGGACTACGCCTGGGCGGACGTGGCCGAGCAGCTCGGGCTCTCCTATTATCCCAAGCTCGTCGGCATGAGCCCGGCGACCCCCATCCCCGGCTACCGCTTCCTCGTCGCCCCCGAGGAGGACGAAGCGGAGCTGACCGACCGGCTTCTCGAGGCCGTCGAGCGCCTCTGCCGGCAGAACGGCCTCTCGGGGATCTCCTTCCCGTACGCGGAGCCCGCCTGGCAGGCCCTGCTCGAAGCCCGAGGGTATCTCGCGTGGCGCCATCAGAGCTTCCTCTGGGAGAACCGGGGCCTCGCGAGCTTCGAGGACTACGTCGCGGCGTTCGACCACAACCAGCGCCGGAACCTTCGCCGGGAGCGCCGGGCGGTGGAGCGCGCGGGGATCGAGGTGCGTCCGTCCACCGGGGAGGAGATCGGTCTCCCGGACCTGCGGGCCATGTATGGCTTCTATGAGCGCACGAACGCCCAGTTCGGCCCCTGGGCCGCCAAGTACCTGACGGCCTCCTTCTTCGAAGGGCTCCTCGGTTACCGGCACCGCCTCCTCCTCTTCACCGCCCGCCGGCCCGGCCGGGAGGAGCCGCTCGCCATGTCCCTACTCCTCACCAAGGGCGACGGGCTCTACGGCCGGTTCTGGGGGAGCGCCGAGCGCGTCGAGGCGCTCCACTTCGAGGCGTGCTACTACGCGCCCATCGAGTGGGCGATCCGGCACCGCATCCGGCGCTTCGATCCGGGCATCGGCGGTCCGCACAAGGTGCGGCGCGGCTTCCGGGCCGTCCCGAACCACAGCCTCCACCGCTTCTTTGACCCGAGGCTCCAGTCCGTCATGGCCACCCATCTCCGCGAAATCAACGAGGCGGAGCAGGAGCGGATCGACGAGCTCAACCGGGGGCTGCCCCTGGCGGAGCGGAAGGGGTAGGGTCCGGGGCGGCGGCAGACGGCGCTAACCGCATCTCCTTCGGAAAGCGGAGTACTCGGTCACTCGGCCGAGGGCGAAGGCGGCGCGACGCAGTTCGGGGTAGATGGGGACGCCGCCCTCGACCAAGGTCCGCCGAAGGTCCTCTTCCGCTGCCTCGAGGGCCAGATCTGCACGGACTCGGCTGTAGCTCACGGCATAGGGCTTCCCGTTCGTGTGCTTCCGACCCGGTCCCGCCAGGTAGCGGGCGAGCTTCTGCAAGCTCTCCCCTTTGTGGGGAGTGAACAACCAGTCGAGTGGGAGAGTGATCAGGATCACGTCGAGCAGTGGATCGGCGCCAAGGACCCTCAGGGCGCGTTCGAGGGCGCTCGGGTGCATAAACGCGGCCCCAGCGTCAACGGGGTTCGTGGTGCTATTGCCCGCGTCGGGGATGAAGGCCCGCAAGTCTCGCCTCGATTCCTCGCCCAGGGCCGGCAACTCGAGGCCTTCCCTTGCGAGGCAGTCCGCCGCCAGCACCCCGATGCCCCCACCGGTTCCGATCACCCCGACGCGGTTTCCTGCCGGCAGGTCGAGAAACAGGAGAGCCGCCAGGACGTCCGTGATCTCTTCGATGGAGCCCACCCTGACCGCGCCGCTCTGACGATACAGCGCGTTCCAGAGGTGGGCTTCGCCGGCCAGCGAACCGGTATGGGACAGAGTCGCCCTCGCGCCCAGGTGCGTCAGTCCGCCCTTCAGGAGGAGTACCGGCTTGCGCCGGTTGACTTCCAGCAACAGGCGGGCAAAGGTACCCCCATCTCGTACGCCCTCCAAGTAAAGGCAGATGATTTCGGTTTCGGGATCGTCTCCCAAGTAGCGGAGGAAGTCGACACAGTCCAAGGTGAGGGCATTCCCGTAGCTGACGACCTTGCTGAAGTGGATGCCGAACTGCTCCGCGTAAGTCGCGAGCAATGCGGCGTGACCCCCGCTCTGGCTCACGAACGCGACGGGCCCGCTCGGAGCGGGGGCCGGGCTGAACGTGGCGAGGCGAACACGAGGATTGTAGATACCCATACAGTTGGGACCGATCACGTTGAGTCCTCCCCAGTCGGCGAGGACCTCGATTTCGGCGTGAAGCCGACGTCCCTCCTCCTCACCCGTCTCTCTGAACCCGGCCGTGAAGATGTGTACATTGCGGTTCCCGGTCGCGACGCACTCCTCGAGAACGGCGGGGACTCGTCGAGCCGAGACGGCGATGATAACGAGGTCCACCCTCTCCGGGAGAGAGCCGAGATCGGGGTAGGCTTTGAGCTTGCCGATCTCGGCGGCGCGCGGGTTGACGGGATAGAGACGGCCGCGATAGCCGAAGCTTTGAATCGCGGCGAAGAGGTCCTGCCAATCCTCCTCGTCTCGACCACGGGCGCCGACGAAGGCGATGCTCCGGGGCGAGAGCATGCGATCGAGAAACGAGACGTCTTCGAGGATGGGCCTGCGCGTCGGCGGTGTGCCGAGCACGACGAGCGCGTCCACTGCCACCGGGCGACCATCGGGTCCCGCGATGAGGGGATTTACGTCGACCTCGGCGATCTCCGGCTGCTCCAGGCCGAGGCGGGAGAGGCCCACGAGCGCGCAGGCGAGCATTCTCCGGTCGACGGGAAGCTCGCCTCGGAACGGCCCCAGCAAGCCCGAAGACCGAAGCTCGTCGAGCATGCGGAGTGCCTCTGCCTCGTCTATGGGCGCGATCCGGAAGGTCACGTCCCGAAGGGCTTCCGCGAAGACACCGCCCAGGCCGAACATCACGACGGGGCCGAACTGCCGGTCTCGCAAGAGCCCCGCCACGAACTCCCGCCGGCCGGCGACCATGGGTTGCACCAGATAACCTTCCAGCTCCGTTCCGGCGGCCGCCCCGATCGCAGACGCGGCTTCGAAGACGGCAGGCTTGTCCGGCAGCCCCAGTCGGACCGCCTTGCGCTCGGTCTTGTGGAGAAGTTTCGAACCGAGCCCCTTGAGGACGACCGGGAAGCCCAACCTGCCGGCCTGCGCTGCGGCTTCGAACCGGTCTCGCGCGGCAGCTTCCGGCACCGTGGGCACCCCGTAGAGCCGCAGCAGATCGCCGGCCTCGGGCGGCCTCAAGGTCGAGCGGTTCTCCGAGAGCGCCCTGGCAATGAGCCCTTCGGCGCTCGTCTTCGACTCGTCGCAGTCCAGGCCTCTCAGGGCAGCCTCCCAAGAACCCCGGCATGGCTCCCGCATGAGGGGGTCACCTAGGTCGCAATCCTCTGGGGCCCGCTGGTCCATGCCCCCCTCGCGGATCGCCCGGATCCTTCCGTTGGCTGGGCCCAGCGCGCTTCATGGAAGAGTCGCCTTGGGCGCTTCCGTTATGCCACCGCCGAAATGGAGCACGTCTGAGCGGCGGTAGAGCTCGAGCAGCTCCAGGAAACCCTGGTATCGGGAGTCAAAAAGGGCCCGCGTATTGACGCCCGTGTAGTCGAAGAACCCCTTGGACACGCCGGCGCCGATCTCTCCGGAGGCCATCTTTTCGGCCACCAGGGCGGGTGGCCGAAACTGAGGCTGCCCGAGGGCCGAGCAGAGGTATTCGCCGGCTCGTGCCAGGATGTCGACGCCTCCGAGGTCGATGAACTCGATGAGCCCGAGCACCGCCAGGCGAAAGCCGAACCCGGCCTTGATGGCAGTATCGATCTCCTCGGCGCTGGCGACGCCTTCCTCCAGGATCCGCACCGCCTCGTTCATGGCCGCGGCCTGAATGCGCGGGACCACGAAACCGGGGCTGCTCCTCATGATCACCGGGATCTTCCCGATCCCGGCGAGGAAGCTCCGCAGCTCTTCCACGGCGTCCGCGGCGGTCTCTTGGGTGCGCGCGATCTCTACGAGTGGGATCAGGAAGGCGGGGTTGAGCCAGTGCGCCGCAACCGCCCACCGGGGATGGGCGTACATCGAAGCGAAGACCCGGACGTCGAAGGTCGAGGTGGCAGAGGCGATGACCGCACCTTCCCGCAGGAACCGGCCCGCCTCTTCATAGAAGGGCCGTTTGGCCTCCACCGTCTCCGGGAGCGCCTCGAAGACGAGCGAGCACTCCCGGAGGGGTTCGAAGCCCTGCTCGAGACGGAGGTGGTCGAGCAGGGGCTCCCAGGAAGCGGCAATTGCGCCGAGGCGACAGAGGAGCTCGAGGTTGGCCGCCACCTGCCCCCGTGCCTTCTCGAGCGCGTCCCGTTCCAGGCCCCGCTCCCGGTGCTTTGTGTCGAGGAGGATCACCGAGTGCCCCTGACCCGCCATCAGCACCGCGGTGACGATTCCTATCCCCATCCGTCCCGGTCCGACGACCGCAACTCTCCTGTTCACCATGTCGGTCTCCTTTCTCACTCAGGAGCCGCCGCTACGCCCGAAAACCCCGGTCGAGAAGGCGCGTCAGTTCCGGCAGGGAAAGATCTCCGAGGCCGAGAGACGCACGGCTCCTGCCCGTCTGCCTGAATTCCTCTCCGACGATCGTTCCGATCAAAGTCAAGAGGGCGTCGGCGATCGGGGTCTCCACTCGAGCCAGGCGTCCGACCGAACTCTGGAGCGCTAGGTTGCATCGGACGTCCTCGACCACGTAGCGGTGGGAGAAGCTGAGCTTTTCCCGCCACTTCTCGCTCTTTACGAGGTCCACGTGCGCCTTGCGGCCGTACATCCACTCCGCATCTCCGGAAGGGTCGTAGTGATCCCGCATCGGGTAGTGAGGCGGGGCGAAGCCGAGTGCCGTTCGCACCCGGATCCGCTCCGCGTCGTGGGCCAGAATCAGCTTCTTCACGGAGGGGCTCGTCCCCTCGTTGTGGATGTCCCAGGACGCGAGGTGTTCAATGGGCCCCGTGTTGAGGAGCACCAGCACCGAGTGGAGGATCGGTCCAACGTTCAGGAGGGCGACCGAGAGGGCGTTTTCGACCGGGTGGGCCGCCGGATAGACCCGGCGCACCCGCTCCAGGGCCCGGGCCGTCTCCCGCGCGGGAAAGACCCCCACCGGGAGGTGCGCGGCGCGCCCGCTCACCTGGACCTCCGCAGGGCCCGTCTTCCGCGTCAGGTACGGGAGCGTTCCGGGTTCGACGAAAGCGACCTCCTGCGAACCACCCTCCTCCCGGACGATCTTGGCGCAGAGGTAGGAGCCCAGGGAACCGGGGGAGAGAAAGACCACCTGTCCCGCCTCCAGGTGCGGCGCCAGGGTCTTGGCCCGAGTAGGCTGGCTGGGGGCGGGATCGGAGCAAAAGACGAGGTCGGCGCCGACGACGACTTCCCGCAGGTCGTCGCTCACGGCCACGAGCCGCCCCTCCCCCGTGCGGCCGAGGCCCGAGATCCGGATCGAGCGGCTCTCCCAGACCTCCTGGTGCCGCTCTCGGGGCCCCGGACACATTCGGACTTCGTGACCGGCCAGGGCCATGTCGGCCGCCATCGTGTACGAGCCGTTTCCGCCCCCCACCACCGCAACCTTGAGCGTGCTCATGCTGCCTCTACCTCCTCGAAAAGGGGGACTTCCGGGTGACGACGAGATCCTCCGGCGAGGTCACCCACTTCTACCGTCCGGAGGGGATACGGGACCGTTCTCGGGTGCTGCGGGTCGAAGCTCCGTCAGACTGCGGCAAACGCGCTCCTCTGCCAGAAGATCACTCGCTTTCGCAAGGAGACGAGCAGGCGATCGAGGCAGAAGCCGATCACCCCGATCAGGAAGAATCCGGCGAGCGCACGCGCGTACTCGAAAGAGGCCGAGGCGAAGGTAACGAAGTAGCCTAGGCCCCGGCTCTCTCCGATCATCTCGGTCACCAGGGTGACGATGAGCGACACCGGCAGCGCGATGCGGATCCCGGTAAAGAGCGTCGGCAGGGCCGACGGCACCAGGACCTTCCAGAAGAGCTGTGAGCGGGTGGCGCCCATGTTCCGGGCGGCCCACACCAGCACTCGCTCCGCGGAGCGCATCCCGGCACAGGCGTGGATCGCGATCGGGTAGAGGCACTCCAGGAAGACCAGAGCTACCTTGGAACCCGTGCCCAAGCCGAAGATGAAGATGAACACGGGGTAGAGGGAGATCTTCGGGATCGGATAGCCGAAGGTGAAGAGCGGCTCGAACAGACTCTCCACCAGCCGGGACCGGGCCATGGCCGTACCGAGCAGCACCCCGAAGGCAAGGGCCAGGGAAAACCCGCCCAACGCCCGGCCGATTGAGATGGCGGCGTGGTACACGAGGTCGCCGTTTTCCAGGTACTTCCAGAGCTGCTGACCGATAGCCTCGAGGCTAGGGAAGAGGCGCCGGGAGACGAGCCCGAGCCGGTTCGCCAGTTCGTAGGTGGCGAAGAGCACGAGCACCGAGTAGTAGTGCCGCAAGAGATTCGTACACCCCGCCCGCAACGTCAACGGCCGCCCTCCGTCACCGCGAGCTGGCCGACCAGCAAACGGCTCCGCACCGCCAGCAGAAGCCGATCGGCGAGCAGACCGATGATGCCGATGCTGATGATCGCGACGTACATGATGTCGAACCGGGTGTTCTCTTCGGCGAAGACGATGAGGTGACCCAGCCCCTTCGTGGAGGACACCACCTCGGCCACGAACATCACGATGAAGGAGAACGCGAGCGCTACGCGCAGCCCGTTGAAAAACTCCGGGAGCGCCGAGGGAAGTACAACCCGGAAGAAGACTTGCACGGGTCGCGCCCCCATGTTCCGGGCGGCCCAGACGTGGACGCGGGAGGTCGCCTTGGCGCCGGAGAACGCCGCCAGATAGGCCGGGAAGAAGACGGAGATGCAGATGATCACGATCTTCGACAGCTCGCCGAGCCCGAAGAGGGCAAAGACGATCGGGAGCGCGGCGATCTTCGGGATCGGATAGGTAAGGGAAATGATCGGGTCGAGGAAACGCTCTACGGCCCCCACCGTGCCCGACAGCAGCCCGGCGAGTGCGCCGAAGAACGCGCCCAGCGCAAACGCGGCGAGCGCCCTGTAGAGGCTCCAGACCGTGTTCCGGAGCAGCTCACCGCTCCCGGCCATCTCGAGCCACTGCAGCCCGATCGACGAGGGAGCGGGGAAGTACCTTGGCAGGCGTCCCTGGCTCGCATAGTACTCCCACGCGAGCAGCAGGACGACGGGCAGCACGGCTCCCCACAGACGAGAAGGGCGCGACGGCCGCAATTACGCAAACTCCTTTCGCGTCTCCAGTACCTCGTCCCGCAACAGGTCCCAGACCCGGTTCCGGTATTCGAGGTAGCCCGCCGTCTTCTTCACCTCGATGGCGCGCGGGCGGGGCAGCTCGATCCGAACATCCGCTTTCACCCGGCCCGGGCGAGCCGTAAAGACGATCACCCGATCCCCGAGATAGACCGCTTCTTCGATATCATGGGTGACAAAGACGACGGTCTTCCGGGTCTCGTTCCAGAGGGCCTGCAGTTCTTCCTGCATGAGTTCGCGGTTCTGGGCGTCGAGGGCGCCGAAGGGCTCATCCATCAACAAGATCCGCGGGTCGAACGCGAGCGTGCGCGCGATGGCGACGCGCTGCTTCATCCCGCCGGAGAGCTCGGCAGGGTAGTGGTCGCGGAAGTGCGTCAAGCCGACCTTGCGGAGCAGGCGGTCAGCGACGGCTCGCCTGTCCGCCTTGCTGCTGCCCCGGATCTCCAGCGCCCAGGTCACGTTGTCCTCGACCGTGCGCCAGGGGTACAGAGCAAATTCCTGGAACACGATCCCCCGGTCGGTCCCGGGCCCGGCAACGGGCGCGCCGTCGAAGAGGAGATCCCCTTTGCTGACGGGTTCGAAGCCGCCGAGCATGTGCAGGAGTGTCGTCTTTCCGCAGCCGGAAGGGCCGACGATCGCGATGAACTCGCCCTCGTCCACGGTCAGGTCCAGGCCCTGCATGGCGACGACCTCTTTGCCCGCCCGGCTGAAGGACTTCTCCAGCCCTCTGGCCGAGATGAGCGGTGTTGCCATCAGTTCGGCGGGAGAAAAGAGGCGTCGACGGCCGATCGCATGTTGATCTTCGTCTCCTGGAACCCCTGCGACAACATGAGCTCCTGCTGCTTCTCCAGTGCCTCGACGCTCGGCCGCAGCGCGGGATCGCGAACGTAGTCGACCAGCTGGAAGAGGATCTGAGGGGGCAAGGCGATCAGCTTGGCATCGAGAAGGGCCTGCCGAGCCCGGCGCAGGTCCGCCAGGTAGTAGCGGTTCACCGCCGCCAGATCTGCGAGGAAGGCGCGGGTCGCTGCCGGGTACTTCTTGATGAAGTCCGTCTTGGCGGCCAGAAGCATGAGCTCCTCGTCGAAGGGCACCCCGGTCTTGGAGGTGAAGAGCGACCTCAGGTCCCCCTTGGCCAGCTCGCCGTGGGAAAACACGTGGGGAAGGCCACCGACGGCTATCTTGCCGTTCCGGATTGCATCCGCCATGGCCGGAAAGGGCACCACCGCCCACTGAACGTCCCGGTCCGGATCCAGGCCGCCGTGACGCAAGGCCGCCCGGGCCCAGAGCTCGATCGAAGTCCTGTAGCCGTTGATCCCGATCGTCTTCCCCTTGAGATCGGCGATCTTCGTCGGACCGTCGGCCCTTACCAGGTACTGGGTCTTGGACCCCCGGTCAGACTCCCGGCTGAGGCTTGCGAGGATCTTCAGGTCGAGCCCCTTCGAGATGGCGACGATTGCGGCGTTCGAGCTGACGGTGCCGAAGTCGATCTGACCGCCCTCGAAGGCTTTGAAGACCATGTCGGACGCGCGGAACTGCGTCCACTCGACCTTGTACGCCTTGCCCAGATTCGGCGAGAGGTTCGGGTTTGCGATCATGAGCCAGAGGTTCTCTTCCGCGGCCGTCTGCCTGCCGACGCGGATCGTCGGCACCTCCTCCGCGGTCGCGATCCACGGCGCTGCGACAGGCGTCGCACCCAGGAGTACCGCCCCAAGGATTCCGAGCAGAGTCTTCATGGGGACCTCTTTCGTATAGTAGAATGGTAGTTGATGTTGAGCTTAGACCACGACTTGCTGCCGGTCAACGCACTTCGCCGTCGTGGGCGCCTGTGCGCAGACGAGTTCACCTCCAGCATTTCATGCTAATAGAACATTATTTTGTGCTCCACCGGGCTTCACGTCCCGGCCCCGCCCTTCCCGACCTGACGCTCTTCCCTCGGCATGAACTCGATCTCGAACCGGCAGGCTTCCTGTCCCATGGCCGCACACCTCTCCTCCCGGGCCCGAGCATCCCGACCGAGGATCCGAGCGAGAGCTCCGGCCAGGATCCCTCGAACCAGGTGGCACGCCGGCGCGTCGGGGCCCGTCGCAGCCTGGGCGAAGGGGGAGTTGCGGAGCTCTACCTCGACCCGCGACTCGCCCCAACTCCGAAGCGTGAAGGTGCCCCACCCGATTTGTCCGCCCGCACGGAGGAGTTCCTCGAACGCCTCTCGGCCCGAAAGGCCGCGAGCGAGCATGGAGCCCGCAGCGAGGCTGCCCCCCTCCCGTCCGCCCGCCTCCAGGAGGTCCGGCGCCTGCCCCAGCGGAGCGAGCGTTTGAGGTCGAATCAGCAGGTACGCTTGCCCGCCGATCGAGAGGCGGCCCGCGCCGGCGTCCCATTCCAGCGGTAATGCCGGGGACGCGGCCGAAGCAGGCTGGGTGGAGACAGGGGGTTGAGGCGTCGGGCTGAGGGGGGCCATCGGGTCGGCTCCTTGGGGTGTCGGTCAAAACGTTCGGGCTCGTCCAAGACTCATTCAGGGCGGCGCGGGAACGGAGAGCACCCGCGCCGCCCGGACACTATTGCTGTAAGGGAGTCTCCTTGATCTTCCCTCCGCGAACGGAAAGCCATCCGCTGATGGGGACGAACCGGTTGTCCCGCACCTCGACCATGAACCCTTCGTCGGTCGCGTGGTGGTCCTCGGGGCTGAAGCTCACCGGGTTGATGATCCCGTTCTTCCAGTTCTTGATGGATTCCAGCGATCTGATGAGTCCCTCACGCGTGAGGTCCCTCCCGGCGCCCTTGAGCCCCTCCACGAAGAGCATGGCGTAGAAATAGCCGAAGAGGCTGTAGCGGTTTGGCTCGTGCCCAGGCCGGTACTTGGCCACGATCTCGCGGTACTGCTTCATCGCGGGCAACTGCGAGTGCACCGGGTCGGGCCAGAGCGCAAGACCCAGGACGCCTTCCCCGGCGCCTCCCGAAAGGATCAAGAACTTCTCATCCGTCAGCGGCCCCGCCGACACGATCTTCGCCTTCTTCCAGCCGACCTTCTGTGCCTCCTTGAGGACCTGAGCGCCGGGCCCGGGGACGAGGGCCATGAGGCAGGCGTCGAGATCGGCCGCCGCGAGCTTGGCCACCTGAGCGGCGACGTCGACCGCCCCTCGCTTGACCGACTCGGCGGCCGCGAGGGAGAGCCCGTGAGCCGCGAGTTCCTTCTTGAGGTCGTCCAGGTACATCTGGCCGTAGACATCATCCTGGTAGATGATCCCGATCTTCTTCATTCCTTTCTTTTCGATCAGCCACTGCGTGATGATCCTCGTCTGGGTGTCGTAATAAGCAAATGTGTTAAAAATATACTTCCGGCCGTGGTAAGCGGAATCTCCCTGGAAAGGAAAGATCAGCGGAATCTTGTTTTGTTCAAGGTATGGTATGACCGCAGCAACCGTGGCCGTTCCTTCGTTGATCAGGATACAGAATACACCATCCTGCTCAACGAGCCGTTTCACATTCATTACCGCCTCCTGCGGCTTGTACGCCTGGTCATACCACTTCCAGGCGAGCTTCCGCCCATGTACGCCTCCTTTGGAGTTGACATACTCGAAGTAAGACTCGACTCCCACCATCGACTCTGTCCCGGCGAAGACGAGTGGACCGGAGAAGTCGGTGGACGTCCCGACGAGGATCGTCGTGTCCGTCACCCCGACCTCGGCCCTCGCCGACGGGTGGAGCGCAAGAATCGCAACTACCAACATCAACCCGATTGTTGTCTTCCTCATGATCGCGGCCTCCATGGAGTGCTCGGTTGCTGGACGACTGAGCTCTCCTCCCCATTGGAACCTCCGCCGGCTCTCCGGCGGCGGTGAAAGGTCTTTCGCTACACCGTTCGTGCTCCTGCCTTTGCGCGCTGTGCGGCCTGGAGGATCGACGTAAGCTCCCGTTCGACCTCCGCGGGCAGAGGCGGCGCGCTGTGCGTCGCGATGATCTGGCGGGCTACCTCCTTCGCCCTTTCCGCGACGTCCTTCGAGCCGGCATTTACCCACGTCTGGAAGACGGCCCGGTCGCTCAGCTTCGGCTGGTACATCTCCTTGCGGCACCACCTCTGGGTGTGCCGGTGGGAGAGGAAGTTCTGCGCGCCCGAGGCGACCTCGCGGATGGCCTGGACCGCCATGGTCTCGTCCGTCACCTCGATTCCTCGCAGCGCCCGTCCGACCATTCCATAGACTTCGTTGTCGATGACGAGCTGCTCGTAGGAGAGGATCGACTCGTTCGCCAGCCCCCCGCCGCTGATGAGGTAGTTGTTCCCGGCCATGGCGATGAGCATGAGCTGCGTGCATTTCTCAGAGCCGGCCTGCTGGTCGGGAACCTTCGAGTCCGTCATCGGGAACTGGGAACGGATCGGCAGCCCGTAGTAGTGGGACATCTGCGTGAAGCCTGCGGTGACGAGACCTCCCTCGATGGCGCCGGTGGCGAGGTCGCCGGTCTTCAGGTCCATGGGCACCGCCTGCGTCGCCGTCGCCACCCTCACTCCCGGCCGGGCGGCCTGGACCATTACGATTCCTGCGAGGAGCTCCGCCACGCCCTGGACGAGAGTCCCCGCGATCGTCGCCGGCCCGGAGGTGCCCATCCCGATACCCGTACAGACAGAGACGATGTGGTCGGCCTTCGCATAGGTGATGAGGCCCTCGCACATCTCCTTCTTCCAGATCATCGGCGGCACCGCGCTGGCGCAGCCGATGACGTCCTCCCCGACCGCGTTCGCCAGTTCGACCACCCATGGAGCACAGCCGCCGAAAGAAGCCCCGATCGTCGGCTTGTCCGTCTTCCGGAAGATCTCCGCCATGACGGATTCGAGGGCGATCTCCTTCGGCTGGTCCGAGACGTTCAGCGCCGGGATGAAGATCGCGTGCATGTGCTCCAGCGCGTCGATGAGCCGCACGAGGTCTCCGACGTCCGCGAGGGTGGGGACGCGCCGCGCGCCCGTTTCGAGGTCCCTGATGTACGGGGCCGAGTGGTTGACGAAGAAGACCCGCGAGATGCTGAAGGATAGGTCGTGCTCGCGGGTGCGCCCCTTCTGGACGAACTCCTTGGGACAGCGCTGGAGTGCCTGCTCGACGATGCCGCGTTCGATGCGGACCGTCATCTTGGACCGGTCGACGTCGCAGCCGACGCCTCCGAGAAGTTCGAGCGCCTCAGGGGCCTCGAAGCGGATCCCGCTGGTCCCGAGGATTTCGAGGCTCGCCTCGTGGATCCTTTGGACCTCCGTGTCCGCGAGAAGCTTCAGCCGCGGTTCGTAGTCGATGCCTAGCGTCGCCATCTGTGATCTCCCTCGCCCGCTAAGAGAGGCCCAGGAGGGCTTTGGCCGCGCAGACCGCCTCCTGCGCGTTCTCGCCGAAACCGTCCGCACCGATCTCCCTCGCCCAGTCCCGGCTCACCGCGCCGCCTCCAACGAGGACCTTCACGGCTGCCCGCAGGCTTTCCCGTTCGAGCGCTTCGATGACGATCTTCTGCTCGCCCATGGTGGTCGTGAGGAGGGACGAGAGCCCCAAGACATCCGGGCGATGGTTCCTCACGGCTTCCACGAAGCCCTCCGGCTCGATGTTGACGCCCAGGTCCACGACGTTGAAACCGGAGGCTTCGAAGAGCGTCGCGACGAGGGTCTTGCCGATGTCGTGGATGTCGCCGCTGACCGTCCCGATCACGAGCGTGCCGACGGGCTTCCAGTCGCCACCGGCTTTGCGGATCTCTTCCACGAGGACCGACGCGCCCGCCTTGCAGGCGTTGGCCG
>JACRCS010000489.1 GCA_016218905.1 Deltaproteobacteria bacterium | reverse complement strand
GGGCGGCCTCCTCGGGGGAGACCTTCGCAGCCGCACCGGTGGTCAGGCACAGGCTGAGTGCGACCAGCACTCCGGATCCAACTACGTGTCTGCGCAGCATGGGAGAGCCTCCTTCGGGTTAGAACGTGTACTTAAGATTCATGGAGACGAAATCGCGGTCGGCTTTGGGGTTCTTGTGGTGCCCCCCGAAAAATCCGGTGTAGCCGATCCCGATCTTGTAAACGCCCTGGTAGGTGAAGTCGAAACTCACCCCGAGGCTGTCTTGTCCCTCGGCGAACGTTCCAGGCACCGAAGATACGCCGTTGACGTTACCCCTGTAGGTGACGGGGACCTGAAGATCTAGACCGGTCAAGACTTGGTAGTAGTCGAACGCGAACTTGGCCACGTAACCCCAGGCGAACTTATCATTGCTCTTGAAGGGGTACCCGGTCTTATCCGTGAAGAACGCATCGCTGCCGATCCCGTTGACCCGATTGAAGCCGGCCTCGCCGGTGAACGTGCAGTTGTCCCATAGGGAGCCGCCCCCGAAGACGTAGATCCCCGAGAGCTGTGCCTGGATGACGTTGGCCTCCTGGTAGGTGAATCCCAGGATGTTGGCCGGGTTGGCGTCCTTCACCTTCACCGGCAGGCCGTGGCGGTAGCTGAATTCGCCGGCGACGTTGGCGCCACCCAGGACCGTGCTGAAGCTCGCGCCGTAGAGCTTCACGTCCTCGGCGTACTCCAAGTGGTAGGAGAAGGTGTCGACGAAGTCCAGTTGAGCGGCCGTGGCCGGGTCTACCTGGCCGAGAGTCACCCCCGGCGCTACCGGCAAGTTCTGGAAGGAGCCGAAGGGCTGCGAAAAGCTTCCTCCTCCGGCCTTGCCGATGAGCATCGGGATCTTCTCGTGGTAATTGACGTAGTAGGCGCCGAACTCCGTGTTCTTGAGCCAATCGGCAAGGTAACGGAGCGCCACGCCCCACTGGCCGGAGTCCCGGGGGTGCTCGTCGCTCGTGCGGTCGATCGTGAGCGTCTGCCCGATCTCAGCCACCGGAACGAGGATGTGGTTGCCCGCATCGTCGATCATATCGGCGCTGCTGAAGTAGGCGCCCGATTCGTCGAGCCGCGTCTTGTCCCACTCCCACTGGTAGTAACCAGCGAGACTCAGGCCGCCCCACTTCCCGATCTGGGTGTAGCCCTGCCCTACGGGAAGAAAGATGTCTTTGAGCTCCACCCCCGGGACGTTCGCGGCTGTGGCGTCGAGGGGGCTCTGGGCCGACGAGATCCCGCCCTGGAGGAAGAGGCTCTCGCCCCAGCTCACGACCTGCCGGCCCAGGCGGCCCACGAGCTCGGTGCTGCCGAGACTCCCCTTCCCGTAGGCGAAGGCGTCCAGGATCTCGGCCTTTCGGCCGTGGCGATCCTTCGTCTCTTTGACGAACTCGTTGTTGTCCGTCAGGGGGCCCCCGTTCGCCGGGCCGTTGTTGTTGGTGGCTGGAGAGTCGTTGTCGTTCGACCCGGAATACGCAAAGTCGTAGTACGCCCTGGGACGTAGGAAGAAACCGAACTTCTTGTAATGGAGGTCGAGGTCCACGACCGCGCCCAGCCGGTTGTTGACCATGCTCCACTTGTCGAAGTTCCGGTCGCCATCGTCGCCGTTCACGTCGGCCAGGAGCTTCGAGTCCTGGCCCTCCGTCCGCCAGGCGGCTCCGTACGTCAGGGCGACGTCGCAGTCGAAGCCGGCATCCGGGCCGAGGGTGAACTTGAGGGCTTCTGCGGGTCCTGCGGACACGACGAGCCAGAAAGCCAGGGAAACTGCTGCCTTGAGCGCATCCGGAAGGGGCCTTCTCCAATTCATGTCTGCCTCCTCGCAGGCAAAAAGGTCCCGTGCCCGGACCTCGTAGAGTTTCGAGGACCGGTCGTCCACTGCCGGTTGCCCGGCGCTATACGGCTCGTCTGTTTAGAAGCTTCTGGGCAGCCCGAAGCTCTCCGCGATGTAGTTCTTGGCCATCTCGTCGGAGATGGGGGAGAACATCATCTGTTTGTAGTCGCGGAAGTGGCGCTGCATGTCGTACTCCATGGCGAAGCCGTAGCCGCCCATGATCTCCATCCCGTAGCGGGCGGCGAGTTCGGACGCCCGGCACGAGACGAGCTTCGCCATGCAGGCCTCCACGTCGTAAGGCTTGCCGCTGTCGGCGAGCCAGGCGCACTTGTAGATGAGGTTTCGGGCGTTTTCGATCTCGACCGCGATGTCGGCGAGGTAGTGCTGGAGGATCTGGAAGGACCCGATGGTCTTGCCGAAGGCCTTCCTCTCCTGGGCGTACTGCAGGGCGTAGCGGAAGGCGGACTGGGCGATGGCGAGCGAGAAGATGGACGTGCCCATGCGCTCCGGGTTCAGGACGCTGAGGAGCCCGTACCAGCCCTTGTCTTCCTTGCCGAGGAGGTTTTCGACCGGGACTCGCACGTCGTCGAAGAAGATCTCGTTTACCCCGCACCCGTGTATGCCCACCTTGGGAATGGGCCGGATGGTGACCCCCGGGCTCTTCGCGTCGACGATCAGGACCGAGAGCCCCTTCTTGCGCTCCGCCTCCTTGTTCGTGATGACGAGGGTCGTCAGGTAGTCCGCGACGTGCGCGGCGGAGATCCACATCTTCGAGCCGTTCACGACGTAGTGGTCGCCGTCCCTCACGGCCGTGGTCTTGATCGCGCCGAGGATGTCCGTTCCTCCGCCGGGCTCGGTCATGGCCAACGCCCACTTCTCTTCGCCGCGGGCGATTCGGGGGAGGTGGCGCGGCTTCTGCTCCTCAGACCCCAAGCCCATGATCGGGCGGCCGCCGAAGCCCTCGGAGATGCCGGCGGCGAAGCCGACGGCGACGCCGGCCGTGGCGATCTCCTCTATGATGATGCACTGCTCCACGTGGCCGAGGCCCATCCCCCCGTACTCCTGGGGGATGCAGATGCCCATGGTGCCGAGGTCCGCGAGCTTTCGGTACTTGTCTTCCGGCAGGAACGTCGCGTTCTCGTCCAGCCAGCGCACGTACTCAGGCGGAAACTCCTGCTGGCAGAACTTCCGGTAGCTATCTCGGATGAGCTTCTGTTCTTCGGTGAATTCGTAGTTCATGGTTGGCTCCTCGTGATAGGACCTATAGGACGTATAGGACCTATGCTCTTATCTTCCTTTGAACTCGGGCTTTCTCTTCTCCACGAAGGCGCTCACCCAGAAGGTGGGCGTACGACTGGCTGGTCCCTCGGTCGACGGACATTTCGGTGCTCCTGCCAGGTTCGGGTGGTACGGAACTGGCTAGATCACGACCAGGCCGCCATCGACGGTCAGGCTGTGGCCCACGACGTACGAGGCCGCGTCGGAGAGAAGCCACAGGGCCGCCTCCGCCTGTTCTTCGGGTGCCGCCATGCGGGCAGCCGGCACGGCCATCTTGAGATATTCGAGGCTCTGGTTCCGAAGCGCCTCACCGGCCTGCATCATCGGGGTGTCGGTGATCCCCGGGCACAGGGCGTTGATGCGGATTCCGGTTCGGCCATACGCGGCGGCTGTCGCCTTCGTCAGTCCGATCACGGCGTGCTTCGCGGCACAATAGGCCGCGCTCCGCAGCGACGCGACGAGCCCCGCGGTCGATGCGACGTTGACGATCGCGCCCCTGCCGCGGGTCGCCATGTGGCGGAACTCGTGCTTCATGCAGAGCCAGACGGACTTGAGGTTCACGTCGATGACGCGGTCCCAGTCCTCTTCATCCCAATCCATGATGTTGAAGGAGCCGCCCAGGATGCCCGCGCCGTTCAGTGCCCCGTCGAGGCGTCCGTACGTGCCGACGGCCTGGTCCACGAGGATCTCGACTTCCTCCCCTCGGATCACGTCCGCCCGCACGAAGAGCGCCTCCCCTCCCCTGTCCCGGATGGAGGCCGCCGTCGCGAGTCCTCCCTCCACGTCGAGATCCGAAACGACGACCTTCGCTCCTTCTCGGGCGAACACCAGGGAGCACGCCCTCCCGATTCCCGACGCCGCTCCGGTGACGAGCACGACCTTGTCCTGCAGCTGACCCATGACCATTCCTTTCTGGAAGAGGCATTTCCGCCGGGGCCACTCGCCGGGTACTGCTCCCCGGCTACCGTCGTCCCATTCCCTGGCACGAACCCGAGGACCTGCCGCCATCGCGCCTGCTTGTCCTACCCGATCCGCCGGTCCGAACCCTCCCAGAACTTCGCCTTCACGTCCCTGCGGAGGACCTTGCCTACCGAGGTCTTCGGAAGGCCTTCCCAGAACTCGATGCGCTTGGGGCACTTGTAGCCGGCGAGCCTCTCCTTGCAGAACGCGATCAGCTCTTCTTCGCCGGCCGTACATCCCGGCTTCAGGACCACGGCCGCCTGCACCCGCTCACCCCACTTGGAATCGGGCGCCGAGGTTACCGTGCACTCCAAGACGGACGGATGTTGAAAGAGAACGTTCTCCGTTTCGGTGGGATAGACGTTCTCCCCGCCGGTCACGATCATGTCGGCCTTGCGTTCGACCAGGTAGAGGAAGCCCTCTTCGTCCACGTAGCCCACGTCGCCGGTGTGGAGCCACCCATCTTTCAGCCGCGAGGCCGTCAGCTCGGGGTTCTTCCAGTATCCCATCATGACGTTTGTGCCCCGGACGGTCACTTCTCCCACCTGGCCGGGCCCGAGCGGAAGGCCTTCGTCATCGACGATCCGCATTTCGACGACGACCATCTCTTTGCCGGCGCTCCTCAACTGTCTGGCGCGCGGCCCTTCGAGGACGTGGTCTTCCGGCGTCAGAACCGTGACGCCGGACGCCTCGGTCAAGCCGTAGGCCTGGGCGAGGATGTTCCCGAACTTCTGGATGCAGTTCCTCAGCACCTGCTCCGGCATGGGGCTTCCGGCGTAGGTCATCAGCCGCAAGCTGGAGAGGTCGTAGCGACCGAGGTCGGGGTGGTTGATGAGCCAGCCGTAGAGGGTGGGCACCGCGTTCACGTGCGTGCAGCGCTCTTCCTCGATGGCGGCCAGAATCGCCCCCAGGTCCGGCCTACGAACCACGACGACCTTGCCACCGACGAGGAGGTGGGAGAGGGCGGGCCAAAAGGCGATGTGGAACAAAGGCAGGACCATGCAGGTCGCGTCGGAGGCCGTGAACTGGCACTGCTGGGCACAGGAAAAGCCCACCGCTAAGAGGTTTCGGTGGGACAGCATGACGCCCTTCGGGGCTCCGGTGGTTCCCCCCGTGTACATGAGGATGGCGAGCTCGTTTTCGTCCACCGCCACCCTCGGGTCTTCGTCCGAGGCCCTCGCCAGCAGGTCCTCGTAGAAGACGCCGTCGAAGGGCTTATCCAGGCCGACCCACACCCGCGGGACCCCTGCCTCGGTTCGAAGACTCGACGCGACGGCTTCGTACCCCTCGCCGACCAGGAGCGCCTTCGCTTCCGAGTCCCTCAAGATGTGAAGCAACTCCCCTTCGGACAGGCGGAAGTTGAGGGGAGTCGTGACGAGCCCCGCTTTGGCCGCCGCAAAGTAAACCTCGAGGTACTTGTGCGTGTTCTCCGCGAGAACTGCGACGCGGTCCCCCCGCGAAAGCCCGAAGGCGAGGAGAGCGTTCGCCAGCCGGTTGACCCGCTCGTCGAAGCGGCGATAGGAGAGCCGAACACCTTCGAACACCACGGCTTCCCTGTTCCCATGGATCCGAAGGCCCTTCCGAGGGATGTCGCCCAGCGTGTACATCGCGCCTCCTCCTTCGCTGCGGCAAGGCTGCCCCGGACCACCTTGAACGCGTTCCAGGACTGACGTGTCAGTCACGAATCACACTACAGGGGCCCGGGGCCACCTGTCAAGGGCCAGATAAAACTTTTTTTGGCGCCGACCCATCCCCGGTTCTTGGCGGGCCGCTAAGTCGTATACGATAAGTGGTTTCAGGGTCACGAATCCTGCACGCCCCTCAACATAGCGTTTGCCCGCCATCTATCGCAGGGCCGGACGCCGGCCCTTGCGCCGGCACCTCCGGTCTGGGGTTCTCCTGGGGCCGCCCCGCTTCCGGGAGGGGACTTGCAATGCACGCTTCAAGCTAGTAGAGTGCAATGTGACCGATCGGTATGGGTGCGTAAACGCGTTGGTGGAGAAGCAAGTGGACGAGATGAGAGGAAGGTCTCCGGCCCCGGCGACCGGGATGAAGATCGCGCGGCTCGCCGAGGCTGCGGGTGTCAGCAAGTCGACGATCCACAACTACGTGCGCAAAGGCCTTCTTCCGCCGCCCCAGAAGGTCGGGCTCAGCCTCTTCCTCTACTCTCAGCGTCACCTGGAGGGGCTTCAGGAGATTCGGCGGCTTCGCGAAGAGGACGGCCTGACCATCGACCAAATCTCCGATGCGCTCAGAACCGATGAGCCGGTCCCCGCGGAGCTGCGGCCATCAGCGGATCGCACCCGCGAAGATGAGCCCTCGAATGAGACGCCGGTGCGCACGGAAGAGAGCCAGGAGAAACGACAGCTCATCATTGACAAGGCGATCGAGCTGTTCAATCAGATTGGATACGAAAGGGTCCGGATCGCCGATATTACCGACTCCCTGAACATGGGCAAAGGGACATTCTACCTCTATTTTCGCAACAAAGAAGATTTGCTGTCGGAGTGCTTAACCAGCTTGGGAGGATTCATTGTTCCTTCGGCGGAGCTCATGGAGGTCATTCGCACAAGCCAGGACTTCTTTAAACGGGCTCAAGCAAGGTTCGCCGGTTTTCAGAAACAATACAGAAGGTTCGCCGGCATTATGAATCTTGTACGGACGGCTTCAGGCTCTGCCGATCCGGAGATAAGCAAGCGCGCCAGGTCGGCCTATGATGCGATGATCGGACCGCTACGGACGGACCTGAAAGGAGCCCTCAAAGAAGGAAGCGCGAGACGCGTCGACGAAGAACTCGCGGTCTACGCGCTGCTCGGGTCGGCCGACTATGTGTGCTACCGGGCAACGCTCGACGACCGCTACACCCCTCGGGAGGTGGCCGAATTCGTGCAAGCGTGGCTCGAGAGCGCCCTTCGGAACGGGCCGCGCCCGACGGACAACGAAGCAGGAGCCGGGGGCTGCTCAGGAAGACTGGTCGACGTGGATGGGACGGCCACGGAGCTTCGAAACGTTCTCTTCGACAAGGAGCCACACATCCGAGGGTCTCTCGGCCGGGCTGCGATCGAACTGGACCCCGCGAGAGTCGACTCCATCGCGGTCCGGGAGTCCGACTCGACGTGCATCGCCGAGGTGAGGCTGAAAGACGGTGGAACCGCGGACCTGCAGGTCCGGGGGGAAGTCGTCGTCTCCGGCGAAACGGCGCTTGGTACGGTCCGGATACCTCTTCGCGACGTCTCCAGCCTGACCTTCTCCTCGAGCGGCTGATCGTTCAATGCCCCGTGTACCAGCCAGAACCGACGGGGCAGGGCAGAAGCGCAGGTCAGCAGACCATACTTTCGATGGGTGTAGCTTCCAAACCGAAAGCCTCCGCAACACCTCGATGGGTTACCTTCCCATGCACTATGTTTGCGCCTCGCCTGATTTGCCGATTCTCTTTGAAAGCGCGCCTCCAGCCTTTGTTGGCGATCTCGAGCGCGTATGGAAGCGTCGCGTTCGTAAGTGCCAACGTCGAAGTCATCGGCACGGCTCCGGGCATGTTAGCAACACAGTAATGAATAACGCCCTCAACTGTGTAAGTCGGGTTGGAATGGGTGGTCGCCTGCGAGGTTTCGATGCAGCCTCCTTGGTCGATGGCTACATCGACAATCACGGATCCTGGCTTCATGGTCCGTAGCATGTCACGCGTAACCACCCTTGGCGCCTTGGCGCCAGGCAAGAGAACAGCGCCAACGACCAGGTCCGCTTCGCTCAGGAGCTTTCTGACGGTCGCGGGGCTGCCCATCGTCGGAAAGCAATTCGCGGGCATGACATCGCTGAGGTATCGAAGGCGATCGAGGTTCATGTCCAGCAAGTAGACCTTTGCACCGAGCCCGCACGCCATCTTGGCCGCGTTTGTTCCCACCACGCCCCCGCCTAGGATTACCACGGTCCCCGCGGGAACCCCCGGAACACCGCCAAGAAGAACTCCAGATCCCCCCAGGGCACGTTCCAGGTACTTCGCTCCCTGTTGAATGGCCATTCGCCCAGCGACCTCGCTCATGGGGGTAAGCAAGGGCAGGGAGCCGTCATCCTTCTGGATCGTTTCATACGCAATGCCGACGGAGCCGCTTTGAACAAGAGCTCTCGTCAGATCCTCAGCTGCTGCCAAATGCAGGTACGTAAAGACGATTTGACCCTTCCGGATGAGTGGGTACTCAGACGGCATAGGCTCCTTGACGTGCATGGCCATTTCCGCCCGCTCGTAGACTTCGACGGGCGTATCAACAACTTCTCCTCCAAGCGCGCGGTAGTCCTCATCCGCAAAACCGCTGCCCAGGCCAGCCGCCTTTTCAATAAGCACCTCATGACCGTGTTGCCGCATGATTTCAACGCCGGCGGGCGTCATGGCGACTCTGTTCTCCTCCTGCATCATTTCCTTGAGAATGCCTACGATCATATTTTGGCTCCTGTCGGCCTTGGGAGGTTGACTGGCGGGGCGCTTCCCCAGACGAGCGCCATCCCTCGGTCGTAGGCCGCGAGGTTTGCGGGGAGCTTCCCGGCCGGCAGCTGGGTCGAGAGGTAGCTCTCCAGGGCGGTGCGTTCCAGGGGCAGCACGCCGGTGCCCGCCAGGGCGCCGAGCATGATGATGTTGCCGAGGATGCGGGCTCCCAGCTCCAGGGCCAGGTCGGTGGCGTTGACGAACCAGGCCTGGCCCGTCAGCTCCGTCACCCAGGACCGGACGTCGTCCAGGGAGGGGTACTGGAGCTCCCCGGAGATGACCTGCACCGGGTGGATGGGGCGCATGTTGCACAGGATGCGCACGTCCGGGTTGCCGAAGTCCTTCAGGAGGCGCACGGCCTCTATGGGTTCCAGGGCCACGATCAGGTGGGCCTTAGCCTTGGGGATCACCGGCGAGTAGGACCGGTGGGACGAGATGCGCAGGTGGCTCATCACCGAGCCCCCCCGCTGGGTGCCGCCGAAGGTCTCGCCGATCGTGACGGTGTACCCCTTCTGGGAGAGCATGCTGCCGACCACCCGGGAGGCCAGGACGTTGCCCTGCCCGCCCACGCCGGCGATGATCAGGTTGAACGGTTCCGCGCGCAGGGCCTGGGACTCCATGATCACGCCGCCTCCTTCTTGCTGATGGCGCCCTGGGGGCACACCGACGCACACACGCCGCACCCGGCGCAGATCACCTCGTCGATACGGGCCTTCTTGCGCTCGCCGTCCCAGAGCAGACCGGGGCACCGGAAGACGCGCGAGCACAGCCGGTTGCAGCCGCAGGACTCGCCGAGGCACGCCGACCCGTCGACGGTGACCTCGAAGCGCTTCGTGTGCTTCTTCTCGGGGCTCAGGCCGCAGAGCTGCTTGAGGATCACGACGTTGACCCCCGACTTGGCTTCCATGACCTCCAGCAGGAGCCGCTGGGTGCCCTCGAGGTCGAAGGGGTCGGAGACCTCCACCCGGGCCCCCATGGCCCGGCAGATCGAGGCGATGTCGATGGCCGGCACCTCGTGCCCCGCCGCGTCCACCGCGAGGCCCGGGTGGGGCTGGAAGCCGGTCATGGCCGTTCCGCCATTGTCGAGCACCACCATGGTGATGTTCGCCCGGTGGTGGACCGCGTTGAAGAGCGCGGGAAGGGCGGCGTGGAAGAAGGTGGAGTCCCCGCACACCGACAGGACTGGCTGGTCCAGGCCGAAGGGGCCGAGCTTGCCGAAGCCGCTGGCAAGCCCCGTCCCGGATCCCATGGCGTGGACCGTCTTCAGGGTGGAAAACCCGGTGGGGAGAACGGCCAGGGTGTAGCACCCGATGTCGCCGCAGACGAAGCCCTGCCGGGCGTCCCTCGTCAGGGCCGAGCGGATGGACCAGAAGGAGGCCCGATGGGGGCAGCCGGGACAAAACGTCAGCTCCCGCTTGGGTGCGCCGAACAACGCCGCCTCGTTGGCCCGCTGGGTGTACGCCTCGTCGCCCGGGGCGTACCCCTTGCCCACGACGGAGCCGATCGCCTTGGCCACGACGTCTGCGCTGAGCTCTCCCACCGTGGGAAGCACCCCGTTACGCTTGCCCAGGATGGTCTTCGTCCCCACCCGGGGGGCCAGTTCCTGGGCCAGGATCTTGAGGTTCTCCTCGAGGAACGGGATCACCTCCTCCACGACCAGCACCGTGTCCGTGGCGGCGAGGTGTTTCTCGATGAGCTTCGGCGGCAGGGGCCAGGTCGTCCCCAGCTTGAGCAGGCCGACCCGATCCTCCAGGCCCAGGAGCTCGATGGCCTCGGCGCTGTAGAGGTTGCACGCCGAGCTCGTGACGACGAGGAGCTCCGGCTTTTCAGGCCCGGTGTAAGTGTTGAAGGGGGAGGTCTCGAAACGCTCCACGGCCCGCTCGAGTTTCTGCTGCTGTCGGGCGTGCTTGTAGTCCACGGGCGCACTGGTCACCGCGCCGGTCCTGGGGTCGAGGAGGAAGCCGTCGTGGACGAACCGGGCCTTTCGGTTCGGCTCGGGCAGCTCACCGAGCCGCACGTTTCCGCTGGCGTGGGAAAGGCGCGTGACGCTTCGCACGAGGACGAGCTGTCCGAGCTCTTCGGAGAGCTCGAAGGCCCACTTGATCATGTCCTTGGCCTCCTGAAAGTCCCCGGGCTCCAGGAGGGGCAGCTCCAGCATCCGTGCGAACTGCCGGGACTCGCCCTCGTTGATGCTGGAGAGCGCCCCGGGGTCGTCACAGGGCACCAGCACCATCCCCCCGCGCACGCCGGACAGGGACAGGTGGAGCAGGAAGTCGCTGCCCACGTTCACGCCGTTTTGCTTCATGACGCACAGGGAGCGCAGGCCGGCCAGGGACGCGGCGGCCGCCACCTCCATGGCCACCTTCTCGTTGGCCGACCACTCCACGTAGAGGCCCCGTTCGCCGGCCACCCCGGCCAGCCTCTCGACGATCTCCGACGAGGGCGTGCCGGGATACCCCGCGACCACGCTCACCCCGGCCTCCAGGGCGCCCCGGGCGATCGCCTCATTTCCCATGAGCAGGGGTCTTTCCCCCGCGTGGCTTTCGCTTAGATAGGACATGGTCTTCTCCCCGTCTAGGCCAGGATTCGGTGGGTTGCTTCTTCGTTGACCCGAAAGGCCGAGCGCCTCCCCTCGCCCTGGGCGTTGAGCCGGCCCTCGGCGCTCGCCTTCTCGAAGGCGCGGCGCTTCTTGTTCCGGGCCGCCCCGGCCAGGCTCTCGAGGGCGTCGGCGGGCATGGCTTCCACCGTGAGGTAGCCGGCCTCCCGTGCCGCCTCCACCGCCCGCAGGCCTTCCTCCGTGCGCACGACGAGGGTGTTCCACTCGGGCGAGGGCTCGAAGACGCCCACCGAGAGGTCGGCCCACTCCGCGGTCATGTCCGGGCAGAGCCGGCAGGCGTTTGCGATGTGGGGCCGGACCTCCTCCAGGGGGATCTCCACCTCCCCCTCGTCGGTTCGCACCACGAAGACCCGAGCCGGCGGGGGCGGCACGTCCATGCCCAGGATCGTCACGCCGGGGAGGCGCTCGGCGAGGAAGGCCGACCAGCTCCGGGCGCCGAGCGCCCAGGTGCAAAAGAGCCCGATCGTGAGCCGCACAGGGTCGGCGAAGTCGGCCTTGCCCAAGGGGTTGGCCCGCAGCTGGGCCACGGCGGTCGCCTGGCAGGGGGTGGCTACGACGGCCAACTTCTCGCGCCCCTCCCCTATCGCCCGGTTCAGGGCGGCCAGGGTGGGGGCGGCGGTGTACTTGGACGAGGCACACGCGAGGACGGCCTCGGGGGTGGTGGCCAGGCGGGGTTCGGTGGTGTTCCCGTCCCCGCCCGTGAGCACGGCGGCGTCGATCCGGCCGCTCGCGAGGGCCCAGGAGAGGAGCGCCGAGACCGTGCCGCCGGTCTGGAAGCGTCCCCTCGGCACCTTGTCTCCCGCCTTGGCGATGGCGGCTTCCCGGTAGTGCCCCAGGGGGGCGCCGCCGTAGGCCTCCCCGTGGGCCCGGTGGGAGAGCTCGTCCAGGTCCACCTCCGCCCGGGGACAGTGGGCGTGACAGCGCCCCTGGGACACCGTGCACGCAAAGAGCTGGGAGGTCTTCCCCTTGTGGTTCACGAAGTAGGGGCAGAGCCCGACGCAGGCGCCGCACCCCGTGCAAAGCCCCTGCTTCACCACGTCTTCCACGAGCTCGTTGGGTCCGAAGACTTGCATGGTTTCCTCCGTTTGGAGTCAGATCCTCGCCGCAAGTCGCCTTGCCTTTTTGAGGTGACGATCCTTCTTCTTCTCGAAATTGTAGGAATCGGCAACGTTAATCACCCCCTCTATTCCGACTCCGGCAGCCTTGAAAATAGTCCTCAACGCGCCGAGAGTGCCTCCGCTTTGAGTCCGCAAGAGGTTATAGGGGAACGGAGCCACGCAACTGACCACAAACGCCGCCCGCTTTCCTCGAAGCTGCGGTTTCGGGATATAGCGGATCGCCCTGGCCTCGGCGTACTCGAACAGCGGCACGTTCCTGTCGAAGAACAACTTGAGGGGACCCGGCATGTTGCCCCAGTAGACCGGGCAGCCGATGACGATGAAGTCCGCCCATTTGAATTTTTCGGCGAGCACATGCGCGCCGTCCCGCGGCAAGATGCAAGGCTTGTCGGGCCGGCACTTCATGCAGCCGATGCACGGCTTTATGTTCAGCTCTTGAATTCGTACGGTCTCTACTTGGTGTGACGGGGCAACCTCGGCCGTAAATTCTGACAGCAGGGTCGAGGTGATGCCTTTTATTCTCGGACTCGCGTGAATGACTAGTACATTCATGGCCTGTTTGGTCTCCTCAACGATAGGTTTTCCTCGCGCTACCCGCGGCACCCTATGCCGGCGGCAGTTCGGCCAAGCCCTGGGGTGCTGGCACCCCCGGCCCCAGTTGCCGGACGGCCCTAGGTACCTCAAACCATACGTGCGGCATTACCTGCATAGGGCGGCCCGTGGCCGCCATCCCCGGCTCGGGCGTCCAGACGCAGCGGCGGGCACGGCCCGCCCTATGTCTAACAGCTGTCCATCCGGAAGGCACTTTCGGGATGGACACTAGGCCGTCTCGGCCACCCCCGCGGGGACGGCGGCGAGGCGGTTCTTCGGGTACCCCAGGAAGCGCGCCAGGGCGGGAAGCAGGCAGAGCGCCGCCACCATGTTCCAGAGGAACATGAAGGCCAGCAGAAGCCCCATGTCGGCCTGGAACTTGATGGGCGAGAAGGCCCAGGTGCCCACCCCGATGCACAGCGTCACGCCGGTGAACGCCACGGCCTTGCCCGTGCCCTTGAGGGTCAGGAAGTAGGCCTTGGCGAGCCCCTCGCCCTTGCCGAGGTGCTCGAGCATCTTGTTGTAGATGTAGATGCCGTAGTCCACGCCGATCCCCACGCCCACCGCGATCACGGGCAGGGTCGCCACCTTCACCCCGATGCCGAGCCGGGCCATCAGGGCCTCGCACAGGACCGAGGTGAGGAGGAGCGGCGCGACGATGCACAGGGCTCCCCTCAGTGTCCGGAACGTGACCAGACAGACGAGGAAGACCACTGCGTAGACGAGAAGCGACATGAGCCACGCCGCCTTCTCGATCTCCACGTTCGTGGCCGCCTCGATGCCGGCGTTCCCCGCGCCCAGCAGGAACTTCATCTCCGGGTCGTCGTTCTCGGCCCCGAACGCCTCGACTTCCGCGGTCACCCGGCGCAGCGTTTCGGCCCGGTGGTCCGTGAGGAAGACCACCAGCGGCGAGAGGGCGCCGTTTCGGGCGCTCAGGGTCTCGGGCACCTTGGTGAGCAGGTTGTCCAGGGCCTGGGGACTCCTAGGGAGCGCCTGCCACTTCAGATTGCCCTCGTTGAAGGCGGAGTTGAGGAGCTTCACCACGTCCGGAAAGCCCACGGTGGACTGCACGCCCGGGACCTGGCGCAGGCGCCGGCCGAGCCGATCGGCGGCCACCACCGTCTTGTACCTGCTGTTGCCCGCGGTGGGCGTCTCGAGCATCACGACCAGCACGTCGCTCGACGTGGAGTAGTTCTTGGCCATGAAGGCATTGTCGAGGTTGTAGCGCGAATTCGGCCGGAGCTCGGGCGCGCCGGAGTCGAGGTCGCCGGTCTTGAGGCCTCGGCGCTCCACGAGCCCCCCGACGAGCCCCACCAGCGCTATGAAGATCAGCGCGGCCGCTGCCTTGGGATGGGAGAGGTTCGCCAGGGCCGTCCACACCGGGTGGCGCGCCCTCTCGCCCCCTTCCTCGGTCCGCAGGTGCGCGAGGCTCTTCCGGCTCACGCCCGCGTAAGACATGAGCACCGGCAGGAGCATGAGATCCGTGAAGGCCACGACGCCCACGCCCACGCTCGCGCCGATGGCGATGTCCTGGATCACGCCGATCCGGATCACGAACAGCGTGCCGAAGCCGATCATGCAGGTCAGGAGCGCCGCCAGGCCGGCCGCGAACATCTTCTGGAACGCGCGCCGGGCCGCGAGGAGCTTATCGTCAGTAGCGAGCATCTCGTGGGACATGGCGTTGCCCATCTGGATGCCGTGGCTCACGCCCAGGGCGAACATGAGGAAGGGCACGAGCATGGAGTAGGGATTGAGCCCGTAGCCCAGGAGGTGCAGGAAGCCGACCTGCCAGATCACCGCGACGATCGAAGAGATTGCCCGCACGGCCGTGCTTCGCACGCAACGCGAGGTGAAGTAGAGCAGCACCAGCATGATGACGAAGGCCGCGCCGAAGAAGAGCGCCACGCGCGACGCGCCGTCGATCAGGTCGCCCACCACCTTGGCGAAGCCCGTGATGTGAACCTTGATCGGGCCCTTCTGGTACTTGTTGCGGATCTCCTCCAGGCGCTTGCCGAGCACCGCGTAGTCGAGCTTCTTGCCCGTCTGGGAGTCCACGTCCTGGAGCGGAGCGAAGATCACGCTCGACTTGAAGTCGTTGGCCACGAGCGCACCTACCTCGCCGGACCGAAGGACGTTGGTGCGGACCTGCTCGCGGCTCTCCTCCGAGCCGTCGTAGGTGTCGGGAATCACCGGCCCGCCCTCGAAGCCCTCCTCGGTCACCGCCGTCCACCGGGTCAAGGGGGTCCAGAGGGACTTCAGTCCTCCCCGGTTCACCCCGGGCACGTAGAACACCTCGTCGCCGACTTTCTGGAGGGTCGCGAGGTACTCCTGGCTGAAGATATCGCCCTGGGTCGTCTCCACGGTGATGCGCACGGAGTTGCCGAGCCCCTTCAAGTCCTCCTGGTACTTCAGGAAGTTCTTGATGTACGGATGATAGGTCGGGATCATCCGAAGGAAGCTCGTCTCGGGCCGCACCTGGGCGGCCTGCCACCCGAAGAAGACCGTGAGCACCGCGAAGGAGGCCAGGACCAGGCCCCGGTACCCGAACAGGATCCGCGAGAGAAACGCCACCGCGCCCCGCTCCGAGGAGCCACGCGCACTCGAACCAGCCATGTCTGCTCTCCTCGGCTTCTTCAGCCCCTGGGAATCCTCTTCACGCCCTTGGTCCCGACGAGCACGGCCGAGCCGTCGGCGGCCTCCTCGACACCGGCGGCCCCCTCGAACCGCTCGCCCAGGGCGGTGAAAGTCTTGCCGCCGTCCGTGCTGCGCAGCACCGTGCCGCCGCTCCCCACGAGCCACAGCGACCCGTCCGAGAAGGCGCGCCCCCCGGAGAGGGCCGAAGCCGACGGTATGGTCACAGGCTCCCAGGTCCGGCCGCCGTCGGCCGAGCGAACGGCGCGGCCCCGCAGCCCGAAGGCCACGGCCGCCGTCTTGTCCGCCGCGAGGCCGAAGTACGAGCCCTCGTAGGGAGGCTCCAGGCGCTTCCAGCTCGCCCCGAAGTCGCCGGAGCGGAAGAGCATTCCCGCCTCTCCGGCCAGCAGCAGTGTCTCGCCCGCGCGCTCGATGGCGTAGTAGTGGTACCCGTCGGGGTTGTCGATCCGGTCCAGGATCGGGGTCCAAGTGGCGCCGCCGTCCCCGGTCCGCAGGATCATGCCGAAGGCTCCGACCAGGAGGCCTTCCCGCTCGTTTCGAAACCACACGTCAAGGAACGGTCGGGCGGGCCCCTCCTCCACGGCCGCCGCGGCGTCCCGACGGAAGAACTCCAGGGACTCGAGGGCCTTCGGGTCGCCGCCGGCCGCCTTCTTGGTGGCCAGGACCTTGTCGAGCTGGGCGAGCACGAGCCCGTTGACCTGGGAGCCGTCGAGCTGCTTCACCCAGGTCTTGCCGCCGTCGCTCGTGTGGAGCACCACGCCGTCGTGCCCCACGGCCCAGCCGTGGCCGGGGGTGGGGAAGTGCACTGCGGTCAGGGTGACGCTGGTGGGCACGCCG